>NZ_BCQU01000012.1:0-92431 GCF_001552235.1 Actinomadura rubrobrunea NBRC 15275
ACCGATGTCTGAGTGTGCGGGATGCGGATGGTGCGGGCGGCCTTTTCGGCAGTGGCGGCGACCTGCCGGGCCTGCTCCGTGTCGCCGAGTTCGGCCAGTACCCGGGCCAAGCCGATCAACACTGATGCTTGCTCGTGCGGGCTGGGGATGGCGCCGGCGGTTTCCTGGGCGGTGGTGGTGATCTGTCGGGACTGCTCCAGGTCTCCAAGTCGGGCCAGTACCCGGGCCACATTGTTCAAGGCCGATACTCGGTCGGATGTTCCGGGGATGGTGCGGGCGGCTTTTTCGGCAGTGGCGGCGACCTGCCGGGCTTGTTCCATCTCGCCGAGTTCGGCCAGCACCTGGGCCAAGCCGATCAACACTGATGCTTGCTCGTGCGGGCTGGGGATGGCGCGGGCGGATCTTTCGGCGGTGATGGCAGCCCGACGAGCCCACTCCGCCTCCCCGTCCTCGGCCAGCACCAGGGCCAAGCCGCTCAACACCGATGCCTGCCCGGACGAGTGAGGAATTGAGAGGGCGACTCTCTCAACGGTGGTGGCGACCTGACGGTTCCACTTCCCTTCCTCAACCTGGATCAGCATCCGGGCCAAGCCGTTCAACACCGATATCTGCTCGTGCGGGTTGGTGATGGCGCGAGCGATGTTCTCGGCCCGCTCCGCCTCCCCGGCTTCCGCCAGCACGCGGATCAAATCGCTCAACGCCTGCGCCTGCGTTTGCGGGTTGGTGAGGGCGCGGGCGACGTTTTCGGCGCGCTCCACCTCCCCGACCTGGGCCAGCACCCGAACCAAGCTGTTCAACGCGGATGCCTGTGCTTGCGGGTTGGTGATGGCGCGGGCGGTTTTCTCGGCGGTGGCGGCGACCTGACGAGCCCGATGCACCTCCCCGACCTGGGCCAGCACCCGAACCAAGTTGCTCAATGCGGATGCCTGTGCTTGCGGGTTGGTGATGGCGCGGGCGGTTCTTTCGGCGGTGGCGGCGACCTGACGAGCCCACTCCACCTCCCCGCCTTCGGCCAGCATTCGGGTCAAGCTGCCCAAGACGATGGTCTGCTCGTGCGGGTTGGCGATGGAGCGGGCCAGTGCTTCGGCGCGGTTGGGGTTGCCAAGAAGCACCCATGCCGCAGGCAGGTCGGCTGGGATGTGGCTGTTTCGTCGGACGAGGTGGTGGCGGGTCCACGCCAGGTGGAGGCTGGCGGTCAGGTCCGGGTCGTCCTGGTCGCGGATGTACTCCTGGACGGTGGTCAGGTCGGCCAGCGCGGCGGCGTCGCCCCCGCTGACGTCCAGCATCCGGTCCAGTCGAGCCCAGTCGGTGACCAGCGCCCGCATCCGCTCCAGGTCACCGGCGTCACGCAGCATGGACAGGTACCCGCGCAGCAGGTACTCGGGTGTCCCGGGCGGCCAGCCCTGCCGTCGGTAGCGCTCGGCCCAATCGTGCAGCGCCTCCCGCCACCGGGCGATCTCCTCAGTGGACAGGGAGCATCTCGCCGCCTGCACCAGTTCCTCGTGGGCCAACACGAACACCCGACGCGAGCCGGACCCGCCCCACTGGGCGCCACGGGGAGCGAAGGACCTGCCGGTCACCGCCTTCAGGATGCGTTCGATCTCGCCGACCGGCTGCCCGGTCAGCTCCGCCAGATCCTCACCGGACAGACCACCGTCCGCAGTGACCAGCAATCCCAGCAGCTCCCGGCCGAGGCCACCGCCATCGAGCAATCCGTCCAGCTCGCGCTCGGCATGGTCGCGGATCGCGGTCGCCGCGGGCGACGGCTCCAAGGGCCGGACGATCTCCGAAGCTCGCAACGGATGCCAATCGGGCACATCCGAGGGGACCGGTGGATTCGGTCGGCCCGCCACGATCACCCGCACCCCCGCCGGAGGATCGCCGGGCAGCAGTGCCGCGATGCTGTGCCCACTGCTGCCGCGCGTCACCCCCCGGTCTTCATCCAGCCCGTCGACCACCAGCGCCAACCGCTCGCCCCGACTGGCGCAAGCTTGGGCGGCCTCGTCGACCAACCACAAGAACCACCCCTGCAGGTGCGTCTCGGGCAGCGGCATCGGCAACGCCTGCTCCGCGATTTCCGCCAGTTGCGGAACCATCGCATTCAAGAAGGCAGTCCGGTCGTTGTACCCGCCCCACCGCGCGGTGATGAAGAACGACACCACCCGCACCCCAGGCGGAGGGTTCTGCACGAAGGTGGCCATCAGCGCCGACTTGCCCGCCCACGCCGGCCCCTGCCACCAGACATACGACGGCCCATGCTCCCGAGTGCAGAACTCCGCCAGCTCCGCGAGCTCGGCCTCACGCCCTTCCAACTCACCAGGGAAGATCTGCCTGACCTGGCTCAGATACGTCGACCGCGGTACGCGGGCAGGAACGTCAGGGATAAGGCCGACGAACAGATCCCGTCCGGCTGTGAAAGTGTCCCGGCCTGCACGCACCTCCTGAGTGAAGGAAAGCCAGTCATTGAACGGCCCTTGCGAGGAGGAGAACGGCATCATCGGTGTCAGTCGGCCGGGCGCGGGTACACCGTCATGTCACGGCCGGATACATAAGCATCCCGGCCCGCCTTGACGTTCTGAGTGACCCCGGCTGCGGCATGATGGCGGGCCCACTCGGACAGCTGACGGGCGAACTCCTCGTTCTTGCGGGCGTAGTAGGCCAGCGCCGACGCGAGCTCGCTCACCTGCGACTCGTCATCGGGATTGGCGATCGCGCCCTCCAAGGCGTCCGTCGAACGCTCGTCACCAGCAAAGATCGACCGGATGCGATCGCGAATGCGCTGCACGAACGACCGCGCCGCATCCTCTGCCAAACCCGACACCGCACCGGTGGCGGCGATCGACGCCGCCGCCTGCGACACCGTCGCTATATCCAAGTGCCATCACCCTTCCACCTGAGCTTCTCACACTAAAGTAGATCCCACAGCCGGCCATGTCAGGGAGAACCAGCCGCTTCTTGAACGCTCACACCGATCACTCGATGTCCGCTCCTGCACGATCAAGGGTGAACACCGTGGAGATCAGTCGGCAAGCCCAGAAGTGAGATCAGCCGGTCGTGGTTGACCCGGTCACGAGACGCTCAAGCACGTGATCAGCGTCCCTCGATACCGGACTCCTATCGTCGGCGTGGAGCAGGGCCAGATGCTCTGGGATGAAGACGAACCCGCCGAGGATGCACAGCGCGTGATGCAGTGTGGTGACGGACATGCGTCAACGTACGATGATCTTGTGTGGATCGCTCCACAATGTCGGCCGCTGCGATCGCTGTGCGTGGCTTGGTGGGGACAATCGCCTGACGTGGCGCTTCCGGTACTCGTGCCGTGATCGGCCCTGCGCTCCACCTTCGGCTTGTCCTCGGATTGCTCGAGCGCCCCAGCACTGCGACCGGGAATGAGGCAAATCGAGGAAGTTCAGCACCAGAGATTTGCGATCGCTGCAGCGATTCTGCCGCGGGCACCAGAGTCCCCGGCCCGCAGCGCGTTGACGCTCGACGGGCTCATCCCGCGAAGAGGGATGGTGGTGCGGCATGAGCCGGGCCCAAAGGCCGAACTAGATCACTGCGGCGGAGCCGTGCGGATCGCACTCACCCGAAACCGGCCGAGGGCACCCGAGAGGACGGCGTCTTTCGACGTCGGTCCCGGATCAACTCGTGGGGCATGCGCAGGTCATCGCCGTCGTAGCGGAGTCGAGACGAGGTCGCGCAGGCCGCCGCCGGCGTTGACCGCCACGGTGTGGCGCAGTCTCCAGAACAGCGCGATGTCCGAGCCGGAGTCGCCGTACCCCACACGTGCGTCGCGGTCTAGGGCGAGTGCCGTGCGTTGCGCCCGGCAATGACGACCATGTCTTCGGGAAACGCGCAGCGTAATGGCGGCGCGGGGAACCGGGAGACCGCGACTCGTCGACGCCCAGGTCGCGCAGCCCGTCGACGAAGACGTCGGGGAACAGGGTGATGACGAGGGAGTGCTCTCCGCGCCGTCGGATACTGGCCAGGACCTCGCGCAGTCGCCGATCTAGGGGGAGCAGGCGAACACCTCCGCCACAATTCCAGAAGTCAGATTCCGCCAGTGCCGATTGATCAGCGTGGCGAATCCGTGGGTGTCCACCCCGCCGCGGTGAAGGACGCCTCCAGTTCGACCAGGTCGTCCAGGCAGCCGAGCCTACGGGAGATTCCCAGACGCGCCGTCGTCCCCAGGCAGGAGCGTGCCGTCCAGACCGAAGATGCGCGGGTGGCTCATCGGGTGTTCTGCGGGACCGTCGCGGGATCCGGCAGAGCGCCTATGGGGTAGCAGTTCCAGCCTTGGGGAGTCGGGGTGTTGGTCCACGCGTGCAGCAGGGCGGCGGTGGCCGGGAAGAGCGGTTCCGGCGGCGACTGGGGGCTGGCCCACGTCCAGCGGTCGAACACCTCGGGTTCGAGCAGTGTGGGTTGGTCCTGCGGATTGGTGGTCTCGGCCACGACGCCTGCGGTGACGTGGGTGATCTCAACGTCGGTGCGGAGTGCGACGGTGAAGGCGCGTGCGTCGGTGACTGCGCGGATGCCGGTCTCTTCGGCGATCTCGCGGAGTGCGGCCTGCTCGAAGGTCTCGCCCGGCTCGACGTGTCCTCCGGGCAGGCACCAGGAGGCGGCTTCGCCCTGTTTGATCCGGTGGCCGATCAGCACCTTCCCGTCGGGCCGCAGCAGCAGGGCACCGACGCCCACCACCTGCCTGGGATGTTCCCGCGGCGCGGTCATGACCCGACGCCCTCGACGCCGCTGGAGCCGTGCAGCGCGAACCGGAAGGCGGCGAGCCCGGTGTACGCCGCCCTGACATCTGCCCCATAGATCGCGGTGGTGTGCGCGCCGACGGCCGGTTCGTTCGAGCCGTGCTTGATCTGCGACACGTTGTCCTTGCTCATACTGGCTAGCTCGTTCACCGTGAACTGCGTCGCTTCTGCCTCTGCCGGTGACGTTCGCCGTCCGGCCATCTGGCCTTGCGGCGCCGGACGGTCTGCAACGCTCTATCGCAGCCTAGAACGATGTCGCCGCGCTCATATCAACCCTCTCGACGAAGCCATGCTTGACCGACGCCCGGTGGGGGCCGTCGGCGGCAGAAGCCGCGGCTTTGCTTCATTGAACTTCGCCCAGCTCGCTACGACTTCGTGCTGGGAGGAGCGTCGTATCGCGACCTGCCTGGTGGAGGTCTGTGCGCTGCGACATCGGCGTGTGTGTTCGCGCAGGTCAGGTCTGCGTGCTGCCGCTGCTCGTTGAGGACACGAGAAGGCTTCCGGGTTCGGTGCCCGCACAATGTGTTTGTTCGTGCTTCCGAGGCGGCATTACCGTGCCGGAGTGCATCTCTTCTCACGTTCGTGGACGGCGTTGCGCACGGCGGTGGCCGAACTCCCGGACGAAAGCTTCGAACGGCCGTCCGGCTGCACCGGCTGGCTCGTCCGGGACCTGGTGTGCCACCTGATCATCGACGCGCAGGACGTCTTGATCACTCTCGCCACGCCCGCCGACGGGGAGCCGACCGTCAACGCCGTGACCTACTGGAACGTCCTCGACCAACCCCCGACCGGCGAGGACCCGCTGGACGCGCTGACCGTCCGGCTGGCCGCCGCGTACGAGGAGCCTCGCCTGCTCAAGTTCCACCTGGACGACGTCGGCTCCGCCGCAGGCCGCGCCGCCGAGCTCGCCGACCTCGACTTGCGCGTCGGCACGCGCGACGAGGTGCTCACCGTGGGGGACTACCTCGCGGCCTACGTCATGGAGTGGACGCTGCACCACCTCGACCTGATCGCCCACCTGCCCGGTGTCACGGGACCGCCCGCTGAGGGCCTGGCTCGATCCCGCGCGATGCTGGAAGAAATCGCGGGCGTCCCGTTCCCTGCGTCGTTCACGGACGAGGACGCGCTGCTCGTGGGCACGGGACGTCGGGCTCCGAGCGAGACGGAGAAGGCAGCGTTGGGAGAGCTCGCGACGAGAGTCCCCTTCGTCCTCGGCTGATCTGCTCGCTGGGAACGCTTGGCGAGATGAGGCACGCCGTTGGCTTGCCCCGTAAGCGCCGCACCCCACCCGATCCCGTCCGCACCCGCCCAGCCGCACGCCGCCGCACCGCAGGCGCCGGGCTCAAAACGTCGGCGCACCCGGACCGAACCGCGAAGCTTGATGGTGAGCGCGCGTCACCGGCCTTCCTCTGCAACACGAGCGACGCACGACGCCGGATCCGCCCTACCCGAGAAGCGAGACATCCAAGTGGTCGCATGTGCGTGCCGCGTAAGACAGCGAGTGGGCTGCATGACGCCGACTACGCCCCCGCACGCACGGTCGACCAACCCGCACTCCATCGAGACCGGCGGCCACCACCGGCACTGCTCTCTAGGCCGGTCCCCGGCCGAGAGAGCACAGCCCGACGTGGTGGTCCACGTCCTGGCGGACGACGAGCTGGGCCCGGCCCTGGTCGAACGCATGGCCGAGGCCGGCATCCTGGTCGGCCCGACGCTGGCCACCGTCGAGAGCACCCTCGGTGAACGGGGTACCGCAGCGCTGGCGGAGGACACGCGGCTCGCCGAGGCGCTCGGGGACGAGGGGTGCGCCGACTGACCTTGACCGCCATGGGATGGCGCCCTACTCGCGGGCGGCGGACAACGTTCGACGGCTGGCCGATACGGGAGCCACCCTGCTGCGGGCACCGACGCTCCGACCCCGGACACCGTGTTCGGAGCAAGCCTGCACCGAGAGCTGGAACTCCTCGTTGGGACAGTCGCTGACCTCCGCAGTGCGGGTGCGGTCACGGTAAGCCGCGCCTCCCCGCTGGTCGGCGAAACCATCACATGGGCGAACGTGGAAAGCTTGCATGCCCCGAGCACGGCTGCGTGGCCACTCAAGCATGGGCGCGTGCGATCTGACAGCTCCTTCGCTGCCGTTGTTCGCTCCCTTCGCCTGGCGAGGCAGGACGTACTGCGCCTTGCACAGGCGACATGCGGCGCCACCATGAACACGGGTTGTCGCTATGGGAACGCACAACGCAACTCGCAGATGCCGTGCTCACACCATCGCGGATGACGACCAAGCGCGTCGCCGTCCCGGCTCAGCACCGGCCACGGCCCAAACGGCGCCGCCCCTACAGCGCCGAGGCGACACCGGAGTGTTCCGCCTCGGCAACAGACATCCAGGTAAACCTGCTGGACATCGAGCTCTGCAGGCCGAGTTTGGAGGGGGCCGTCACGTCGGTGGCTTCGGCAGGGGTTCTCCCTGTGCTTGCGGGAGTGAGGTGGGTGTCACATCGATTGCTGGTCACATCCGGGCAGGTCGGTCTCGTCAACGGGGTGGAGCTGACAAGCGACAAGGAGGTCCTCATGGAAGCTCGACTCAACATCCTCGGCAACGACCTCGCGATGAAGGTCGTCGGTCACCTCGTTGCGGTCGACAAGGTGCTGGCGGGCTCGACGCTGCCGAGGGAGACCCAGGAGCTGGTGAAGATCCGGGCCAGCCAGATCAACGGCTGCGCTGCCTGCGTCGACATGCACACCAAGGACGCCGCGCACGCGGGGGAGAGCCAGGTGCGGCTCAACCTGGTCGCGACCTGGCGGGAGGCGACGGTGTTCACCGAGGCCGAGCGGGCCGCGCTGGAGCTCGTCGAGCAGGGCACTCGCATCGCCGACGCCGCCGGCGGTGTCAGCGACGAAGCCTGGGCGAACGCGGCCGAGCACTACGACGAGGACCAGCTCGCCGCGCTGGTGGCCGTCATCGCCCTCATCAACGCCTTCAACCGGATCAACGTCATCACCCAGCAGCCTGCGGGCGACTACCAGCCTGGACAGTGGGGCTGAGAACCGCCGGTCTCGCAGGGCGAGTACTTGCGTGACCCATCCGCCTGACGTGACGCGTACACGGCGGATGGGCCACGGGGCCGAACGCGTGCCCGTGGGGGGCATGGGCACGCGTTGAAGGCCGTCTGACCTCGACTGGGGGATGCGCGCCTGATCGACGGCGTCGGGGCCGTGCTGTTCGGCGGTGGCGAGCCGGGGGTGGAGGCGATGGCGGCAGCCGAGCGCCTCCACTCTAACCAGGCCTGCCAGAGCGTTCTGGTCGGCCGCAGTGCTGGGAAGCCAGGGGCGTTCGGAAGTGGAGTGGTGTCAACAGGCAGCGACGGACGTGACGGCACTCAAGTCGGTGTCCGTGCCTGTGCGCTGGTCGGCGACGGTTCTCAGACGAGACCGTCGCCGACCGTTTCGCGGCTTGGCGGCGGACGCGCACGTCATCCGCCAGGTCGTCTACGCGATGGACGCGAGGATTTCGGCGAGGCGTTCCGGCTGGGAGAGGAACGGCGAGTGGGAGGCGTCCAAGCGGACCACCTTCGTGGGGTTGTCGGGGAAGGCGGCGTCGGCTTCGGTGATGAAGCGCTCCTGGAGCCGGGGGCGGATCGCGTTGTCCCGCATGCACATGACGTAGGTGCGCGGGACGGACCCCCACCCCTCTGGTGTGAGGTCGGTGGAGCCCTTGACGATGCCGATGGGCCCGTCAGGGCTGAGCAGGGCCATGGCGGCGTCGGCGACGTCGGGGGCGATGTCGTTGTAGAACGCTTCGCGCAGCTTGGCGCGGTAGGCGGGGTCGGGTGAGGCGACGTCCAGGCGCAGGGCGCCGACGACGTCGGGGTCAGTGCGGACGGCGGCGGAGACGAGTTCGCCCGCGTTCTCGGGTTCGGTGATGTACGCGCCGGCGGGCGTGCCCGACGACGGCATGAACGCCGTCACGTACACCAGGTGCGCGACCAGGTCGGGAGCCTGTTCGGCGACACGGGTCGCGACGTTGCCGCCCATGCTGTGGGCGACTAGGACGCACGGACGTCCGAGCCTCTTGAGCTGCGCGGTGAGCAGGTCGGCGGCGTCGTCCAGGGACACCCCGGCGACCGGCGAGGGAGCGGCCGCGAACGCTGCCTCGTCGAAAGGACGCGCCGACGCGGCCGTGGGACGGCGGGCGTTCAACCCGTGGCCCGCCATGTCCACGGCCGTCGCGACGCGTCCGCGCGCTGCCAGTTCGGCGGTGACGGACGCCCAGCACCAGGAGCCGTGCCAGAAGCCGTGCAGCAGCACGAAGGGAGTCCCGGACAAGGACAATTCCGCTCCTTCCGCTAAATGATCATTAGCTCGGGAACGTACCAGTCGAAGGGGGCGGTCCTTAACATGCGTGGCATGGTGGACGAACGGGAACTGCGGTGCCTGCGGCGCTGCGTCGAGCTGGCGGCGGAGGCGCTGGAGGCGGGGGACGAGCCGTTCGGCTCGGTGCTGGTCGACGGCGACGGCGTCGTGCGGCGCGAGGACCGCAATCGCGTCGCGGGCGGCGACCGGACGCAGCACCCGGAATTCGCGCTGGCCCGGTGGTCGGCGTCGAACATGACCCCGGAGGAGCGCGCGAAGGCCACCGTCTACACGTCCGGAGAGCACTGCCCGATGTGCGCGGCCGCGCACGCGTGGGTGGGGCTGGGGCGCATCGTGTACGTGGCGTCGTCGGCGCAGCTGGCGTCGTGGCTGGACGAGCTGGGAGTGCCGCGGCCTCCGGTGCGGATGCTGCCGGTGCAAGAGGTGGCGCCGGACGTGGTGGTGGAAGGCCCGGTGCCCGGCCTGGACGAACAGGTGCGCGCCCTGCACCGCCGGTTCCACGGGGCGGACTAGGACCACCGGCAAGATCGAACTGAACGGGGCTCGGCGTCCGTAACACTATCGACCGGGAACGCGAGTGGGAGTGCGTGATGCGGACCGAGCGCCGCGATGGAGCGCCCGAAGCCGACGCTCCGTGGAATGAGATCGTTCCGGGCCTGTGGATGGGCGGACACCGGTATCGCGTCGGGGGAGGCGGGCTCGCCCCCGCGGTCGTGGGCGATCAGTTCGACATCGTGATCAGCCTGCACCGGGAGGACGGGTACGGGCCCGCGCCCTGGGTCGAGCACCATCTGTTCGAGCTGCCCGACGGGCCGCTGCGCCCCGAGCAGTTGGAGGCCGTGTGCCTGCTGGCCGACCGGGCGGCGTGGGCGGTGCGTTCGGGGCGGCGCGTGCTGGTGCGGTGCCGCGCCGGTTACAACCGGTCGGGACTGGTCGTCGCGCAGACGCTGGTCACGCTCGGGTTCACCGCGGACGACGCGGTCTTCCTGATCCGGCGGCACCGTTCTCCGTGGGCGCTGAACAACCGGCTGTTCGTCGAGTACCTGACGACCGGGCTGGACGTCGCCCGTCTGCTGACCGGCCTGGAGCCGGACGGCCTGCTCGGCTGAGGGCCCGAAGGCGAACAATCTTCCCGGGCCCGGCCTCGGATCGGCCGTGCGATGACCTCGGCCGCCGCTTCCGTCCCCATTCGCGTGGAACGTTCCGACGAAACGATCATGATATTCGGCGCATACAGGACGGCGCGCGTTTTCGAAATCACTCCCCGGGCAGACACCCAGCAACGAGGGGAATGGAGGGCGTCCGGCATGGAGGTCGTAATAGAAATGACCCTCCCGAGGAACGCGCGCAGCGCGCCGCTCGCCCGGCGCACGCTCGACGCGTCGCTGAGCGGGCTCGGCGTCACCGGGGAGATCCGCGCCGACATCGCGCTCGCGCTGGGCGAGGCCTGCGCCAACGTCATCCGGCATGCCAACGCGGGGGACGAGTACGAGGTCCACGCGCACCTGGACGACCGGGTGTGCGTCGTCGAGGTCATCGACGGTGGGCAGTGCTCCGCCGACCCGTCCACCTGGGACCGCGGCGGCGCCCCGCTCGGCGCCGAGCACGGCCGCGGACTCCAGCTCATCCGCGCCTTCACCGAAGAGCTGCGCATCGGCCCGCGGCCGCACGCGCCCGGCTCCGTCGTTCACTTCGAGAAGTCGCTCATCGCCTCATAGCGCGTTTTCCGCCCGTCCGGTAACGATGGCGCCGTCCGGGCCACTACCTGGTGACGGAACACACCGGGACGGACGGAGGTGCGGGCGGTGCCCCATGAAGCGCCGGGCGAGGCGCCCGACGACGAGCGACGCTTCACCGCCATCTACGACGACTGCCGCCAACGGGTGTGGGCGTACGCGGCCGCGCGCGCCGGACGGCAGATCGCCGACGAGGTGGTGAGCGAGACCTTCGCGGTGGCCTGGCGGCGGCTGCGCGACGTGCCCGATCCGCCGCTGCCGTGGCTGCTGGGCGTGGCCCGCAACGTGCTGCGCGAGAACCACCGCGCCGAGCGGCGCCGCGAGGCGTTCGCGCAGGAGCTGCGGCGCTGGACGGCGGAGTCCGCCGGCGGCATCACCGGTGACATCGCCGGTGACATCGCCGACGACGTGGCCGAACGCCACGCCATGCTGCGCGCCCTGGGCGCGCTGCCCGAGGCCGACCGCGAGGTGCTGATCCTCGTGGCCTGGCAGGGCCTCACGCCGCGCGACGCGGCCCGCGTCCTCGGCTGCTCGTCGGCCGCGCTGCGCGTCCGGCTGCACCGGGCGCGGCGCCGGCTCCGGCGCGCCGCGGACGATCCCCCTTCCGACGAGGCGCCGGCGAGGCGCGCCGCGCAACGTCCCCCCGTGCAGATCATCAGTGAGGAGTTGTCATGAGCCGCGACGTGCTGCGCGCGCTGGCCGCCGCCCGCCCCGCCGAGCTGGACCCGGACGCCCCGGTCGACCCCGCCGTCCGCGAGGCCGAGCTGGCACGCGCGAAGACGGCGTTCTCCCACGTCGAAGGGGCCGTCGCGCGACGCCGCATCCGCCCCATGTGGGGGCTGGGGCTGGTCGCCGCCGCCACCGCCTCTCTAGTCGCCGCGACCGCCCTCACCGGCACCGACGCTCCGACGCCCGCGCAGTCGGGCACGTCCGCCGCTCCTCGCGCGCTCGACGCCCGCACCGTCCTGCTCACGGCCGCCGAGCACGCGGACAAGCAGACCGAGGACGTCCGCGCCTACTGGTACGTGGCGACCATGGCCCGCAACTATTTCCGGGCGACATCGCCGCAGGGCGATTACACGGTCGTGCTCGAGGAGCGCAACGAGAGCTGGACGCCCAGCGCACCCGGCGGCAAGCAGTGGGGCCGGCAGCAGAACCTCGGGGGCCGCCCCGTTACCCAGGCCGACCGGGCCGTCTGGCAGCGCGCGGGATCGCCGTCGACGTTCCGGATGAAGCCGACCGTCGTGTACAAGGCGGGCGGCGCCGTCCGGCCCAAGATGGCGGAACTCGATGCGGCCCCGGGCAAGCCCCGCCTCAGCAGCACGCCCTTGGTGGACGGCGACAAGGTGTTCTGGCTCGGCCGCAACGTCTCGATGAAGGACCTGCGGTCGCTGCCCGCCGACCCGGCGCGGCTGAAGAAGTCGCTGCTGCGCTGGTACGACGGCCACGACACCGAGTCGTCCAGCGTGCCGATGGCCGCCGACGAGTGGCTGTTCCAGGTGACGCGGGGGCTGGTCGTCGAGATGCCGGTCAAGCCCGAGGTGCGCGCGGCGGCCTTCCGCATGCTCGCCGGGCTGAAGTCGGTGCGCTCCGTCGGCGAGGTCAAGGACGCTCAGGGCCGCACCGGCGCCGCCGTGGCCGTGACCTTGAAGACGCCCAACG
Organism: Actinomadura rubrobrunea NBRC 15275; assembly: GCF_001552235.1. NCBI lineage: Bacteria > Bacillati > Actinomycetota > Actinomycetes > Streptosporangiales > Thermomonosporaceae > Actinomadura > Actinomadura viridilutea. The sequence continues at coordinate 12,533 of NZ_BCQU01000012.1, forward strand.
GCGTCCTGGAGCACCGGCTGATCGTCGACCCGGCGTCCGGCAACGCGCTCGGCGACGAGATCGTCGTGCTCAAGCCGGCGGGCGTGAACGCGCACCTGCCCGCGGGCACCCCGCTCGCGTCCACCACGGTCCTCACGGCCGCCTGGACCGACGCGGCACCCCGCTGAGCCGCGCGGGCGGCGAGGAGCCCGGGGAGCCCCCGTGCCCCTGGCTCCTCGCCGTGCTCAGGACGCGAGCCCGGCGAGCGCGAGGCCGTCCAGATAGTCGCGGCAGTGCGTGATCTCGCCGTCCCGGATCCGCAGCACCAGCAGACCCGGCATGGCGAACCGCGGCCCGCCGGGCCCGCCCACGGCGCCGGTCGCCACCTGCTCGACGATGACCACCTCGGGGTCGGTCGTCCGGTGCGTGACGACGTCGCCGACCCGGTCGAGCACCACCGGGCTGGCCCCCCACTTCTCCCGGTAGGTCAGCCGGATCGCTTCCCGCCCCTCCAGCCGGGGCGGGAAGCCCGGCGCGCGGAACGGGAACTCGTGCACCGCGTCCTCGGCGTACAGGTCGGCGAGCGCGTCGGCCGACTTGCGGCACATCGCCTCGTGGTAGCGCGCGACGATCGCGTCCATGGCCCCTCCGTTCACTCAACGCGCGTTGAGCGTATGTGGACGGGGCGATTTCAGTCAACAAGCGTTGAGTGAACGGTAGGCTCGACGGGTGGGATCCAGCCGCGCCGAACGCCGCCGCCGATCCGAGCAGCGCATCCTGGCGGCGGCCCGCACCCTGTTCGCCGAACGGGGCTTCGAACGCACCACCATCCGGGCCGTGGCGGCGTCGGCGGGCGTCGACCCGGCCCTGGTGATGCAGTACTTCGGCTCAAAGCAGAGGCTGTTCGAACGGGCCGTGCGGGCCTCGGCCGCTCCGGAGGCCGACCAAGGGCCGGACGACGTGGTGGAGAACTTCCTGGAGTCGCTCCGCGTGAAGCTGGGCGGCCTGCCGCCGGTGTCGCAGGCGACGCTGCGTTCGATGCTCACCCACCCCGACGCGGCCGCCGCCGCGCGCTCCGCGCTCACCGACCAGATCGACCGGCTCGCCGCCGCCCTGCCGGGCGACGACGCCGCCCTCCGCGCCGCCCTGGCGACCGCGCTCATGCTCGGCGTCACCCTCGGCCACCAGATGCTCGACCTGCCGCCGCTCGCCGACGCTCCCCCGGACGAGATAGCCCGCCTGCTCCGCCCCGCCGTCCAAGCCCTCCTCACCGACCCGCCCCCACCCCCAGACCGAGCCCCCGCATAACCCGACCAGCGGGCCGAGCCCTCAGCGGTCATTGCCAGCACACCGCTCACTCGTCCCCGCAGGCGACCGCGCTGACGGGGCGCTCATGCGGATTGAGGTCGGCTGATGCGCCCTGCAGGTGCTCGCGCGCATCCATTGCCAGGTGGGGCTGATCGCGCTGTCCGCCGGCCGCCCGGCAGTCAGGCGGTGTGGCACGACTAGGGGGCGGCTGCGCTTTGTACACGGCCCGCGCATTGCTTGCTTGTCTTTGTAGGTGACCGTGCTGACCGGGCGGTTGCTGCGGCGACGCATGGTGAGGTGGCCGTGGGGCCGGCTGATGCCGTCTTGCGCGAACGGAGTCTTCTGGGAGGTCTCCTGCTCGCAGCGGCGTGGCTCCCACGCGGAGGTGCGGGCCGCCGAACGCGCGGCAGCCGGGCAGTCCTGTGATGACTCCGCTGGTCAGCTAGGCCGAGGTCATTGAGAACGCGACGACGGCTTCACGGCTGAAGGGTGCTTGCGCCAGGTTGGCGGCCGTCAGGGTGCGCAGGCCGAGTTTCGAGTCGCCGTCGCTAGTCAGTCCACGCATTGCTTGCTCGTCTTTGAGAGGGGCCCGCTGATCGGGTGGCCGCAGGGGTGACGCATGGTGTGTCGGGGGCAGCGGCCGTCGGGTGAGTGAGAAGTGAACTCTTTGGCTGTCGATCTTCTTCCAGGCAGCCGGCTTCACCGGACGATGGCGCGGTCGACGTTGTGTGGGGTGTGGAGTTCGCGGCGGGCGAGCTGCTGTACTCGCCGTGCGCCGTTGTCGTCGGGGCGGGGGGCTGCCGCCGACAAAGCCTCATGGTCTGCTTGGTCGCGCCTGCGGCGGTCGTGTCCTTCGCCGATTCACGACTGCGGACGTGCTGGGGTGGCGCTCGTGCGGGGACCCCGGGCGAGGAGACGTTGGATCGGGGTGTTGCGGGAGGAGAAAGGCAGAGTCAGGGGCGTGGGACGGAATTGGTCAGGCGCTTCGGACCGGGCGCTGCTGGGCGGCCCTTTGGGCGGCGCGGCGCCGCGCGGCGGCCCTGCGGGCGCGGTTGAAGCTTTCGCGGACGCGGGCCGCGCCGCGCATTGCGACGGCGGCGTCCCTGGTGCGGCCCGCGTACACGGCCAGAACCTCGTGGACGGGCGGAGGCGTCTCGTCCCGGATGGGCACGGACAGCACGGACGCGGCCGGATTGTCCGCGGCCGGGACGAGCGCGAGAGCCGTTTGGCAGTGCGGGCACCGCAATCCCGAATGGGTGTCTCTGCTCATGCACCGCATCATTCCCCGCGGGTCTGACAATTCAACGTCCCTTCGTAAAGACGGACGGATCGATGAGGCGCCGCCGATCTCACGCGGGAACGCGGCGCCGACAGGATTCGGGGACGACGGTTTCGGCGCCCAGCGGAGGTGGTTTCACGCGGGGGGCCAAGAAGCAGTTCGATGCGGCGGTCCGCGTCTTAGATGAGTTCACCGGGCATCAGTTCCGAGTTCGCGGTTGCGTAACGCACGCGCTGTTCATGTACCAACAGCCGGCTCGGTCGTGTCGTCGCGGTTCCTCGATGGAGGGCAGAACAATCTGATCAGCACTTCGCGTCGCCCATGGGCGGTCGGACGGCGGGTGCAAGGTCTCTGCCGTCCGGTGAGCATCCGCTTGTGCCGTCGAGACCCGCCATCCGGGAGGTCGCAATACCCGAGCAAGAGGGCGAGCAGCACGCCGGAGACGCGGCCGGACAGGTGGCTGTCAGACGATTCCCAGGTTTCTCTCAGGTTCGTGCCGGGTCGTCTCCCAGCCGAGGCTGCTTGGCTGTGCCGCATGCGGATGAACACCAAGACCCTGATTGCGGGCGCCGGTGCCGCGGGGCTGCTGGGCCTCGGGCTGTTCGTGACCGTCCCGGCACTGGCGGACCCGTCCCCCGAGACGCCGGCGACGGTGTCTCACGGCAAGCTGCGCGAACGGCACCCGGGGCTGTGGCAGCGGCGCGGCCTGGCGGCGCGCGGGGTGCACGGCGAGGCGACCGTGCGTCGCGGCCGCGACGGCGGGTTCCAGGTCGTGACGTGGCAGCGCGGCGAGGTCACCGGCAAGTCCGGCGCGGTCGTGACGGTGCGCAGCGCCGACGGCGTCTCGTGGCAGTGGACGACCGACGCCAAGACCCGCGTCCGCAAGGACGGCGAGAAGGCGCAGCTCTCGGCGGTGGCCACCGGCGACAAGGTCATCGTGGCCGGTCGGCGCACGGGCGACACCCGCACCGCAGCCGTCCTCCGCATCCCCAAGGACTGACGTCCCCCGCAGGCCCCCGCCCCGCCGCCGCGACAGCCCGGGGCGGGGGTCCGGCTGTCTGCGGAGGCCTGGACGACTTGACGTCCTGCAGTAACGTTCGGGCGACGGCGGCGGGCGCCGCCCCGCATGCGACCCGTGGCGACCAGAGGAGGCCATGAGCGAGGACCGGCGGGTGCTGGTGGTGGAGGACGAGGCCAACATCCGCGACCTGATCGAAACCGCGTTGCGCTTCCACGGCTTCCAGACCGTCGCGGCGCGCACCGGGGCCGAGGCGCTGCGCGCCGCCCGCGCGCCCGACGCGGGACGCCGCCCCGACCTGATCCTGCTGGACGTCCTGCTGCCGGACATCGACGGGTTCGAGGTCTGCCGACGCCTGCGCGCCGCGGGCGACGACACCCCGGTGATCTTCCTGACGGCGCGGGACACCCCGTCCGACACCGTCACCGGGCTCACCCTCGGCGGCGACGACTACGTCACCAAGCCGTTCTCGATCGACGCGCTGGTGGCCCGGATCCGGGCGGTGCTGCGCCGCGCCGCCCCCGCCGCGTCCGCCGCGGCGGCCCGCCCGGACGACGGCAGGGAGATCCTGCGGGTCGCCGACCTGGAACTGGACGAGGCGCATTGGACGGTGCGCCGCGCCGGGGTCGAGATCGACCTGTCGCCCACGGAGTTCCGCCTGCTGGCGTACCTGATGCGCAATGCCGGCCGGGTGCTGACCCGGGCGCAACTGCTGGAGAACGTGTGGGGCTGGGACCGCGGCGGCAACCCGCAGGTCGTCGAGACCTACATCAGCTACCTGCGGCGCAAGCTGGACCCGCTCGGCCCGCCGCTCATCCACACCCGGCGCGGGGTGGGGTACGCGCTGCGCCCATGACGCTCAACGCCCGGCTCATGACCGGCCTGATCGGCGTCACGCTGACCGGGCTGCTGATCATGTGCGGGGTGAGCGGGTTCGTCCTGCACGCCTACCTGATGAACCGGGTCGACGATCAGCTGCGGGCCGCCCGCGACCGCGCGGTGGCCCGGCTCGTCCGCCCGGGGCTCCCCGGGGAGGGCGTCGCGCCGCCGCGGTACGTGGTGCTGGCCGTCACCCCGGCGGGCCGGGTGCGGGTGCTGAGCGGGGGCGACCCCGATCCGCGGGCCGCGGTGACGGCGGTGGGCGGCATGAACCCCGCCGCGATCCGCGCTCGGGCGGTGTCGCTGGAGCCGTTCTCGCTGTCCGGGATGCGCGCGGTGGCCCGTCCGATGCGGGGCGGCAGCGTGGTCGTCGTGGCGACGCCGCTGGACGAGGTCCGCGCGGCCGTGCGCAACCTGGTCGTCGCCGAGCTGGTCACCGCGGCCGTGCTGGTCGCCGCGCTCGCCCTGGCCGGGCGGCGGCTGATCGGCCGGGGCCTGCTGCCGCTCAGCCGGATGGCCGCGACCGCCCAGGCGATCGCGTACGGCGGGGACCTGCGCGCCCGCATGCCCGACGCCGGCCCGTCGACGGAGGCGTCCCGGCTCGCCGCCGCGATCAATGTGATGCTGGACCGGATCGAGCAGGCGTTCTGGGCGCGCGCCCGCTCCGAGGCGCGGGTGCGGGAGTTCGCCGCGGACGCCTCCCATGAGCTGCGCACGCCGCTCACGACCATCCAGGGGTACGCCGAGCTGTACCGGCACGGCGCGCTCGGCCCGGACGAGCTGCCCGAGGCGATGCGGCGGATCGAGGACGAGGCGCGGCGCATGAGCGCCCTGGTCGGCGACCTGCTGGACCTGGCCCGGCTGGACCGCGAGGCGTCCCTGCGTCCCGTCCGCGTCGACCTGGTCGCGCTGGCCCGCGACGCGGTCGCCGACGCCTCCGCCGCCGGGCCCGACCATCCGGTCGCGCTGGAGGCGCCGGACGAGCTGGTCGCGACGGTGGACGAGGCCCGGGTTCGGCAGGTCCTGGCGAACCTGCTGGCCAACGTCCGCGCCCACACCCCGCCGGGGACCGCCGCCACGGTCCGGCTCCGCCGCGACGGCGGCGGCGTCCTCATCGAGGTCGCCGACCAGGGGCCGGGCATGGGCCCCGAGGACGCGGCGCGCGCCTTCGAACGGTTCCACCGCGCCGGGGACGGCTCGTCCGGCACCGGGCTGGGCCTGCCGATCGTCGCCGCCATCGCCGCCGCGCATGGGGGCGGCGCGCAGCTCTTCTCCGAGCCCGGCCAGGGAACTGTCGTGCGTGTGTCTCTGCGCGACCTGTCATGAACCGAACGTGCGGCGCCACATGCGGCAGCGGTCCACATACGAAGGCAGTTCCTCGCGTGCGAACCGTTCGACGTCCCAGTCGTAGGGCTCCGTGGACCCTTTCCACACGTACGTCCAAGCCCGGTGCCCGTCGTCGAGCGTGATGAGCGTGGGATCGTACAGGTCGTCTTCGTAGGCGTCGAGGAGACGGCGTTCGTCCTCACTGAGCCCGGTCATCAGCATGCCCTGGGCCACACCGTCCGGGACGGCCACCATCCCCGGGTACACGACCCCTGGCAGCGCCCTCACACGCCACCCTGTCGCCGTCGCCGGACGCATCTCTGGGACCCGACCTAGAAGGACACGCAGCACCTCAGGAAAACGCAACGTCCCGTAGACGAACAGCCCCTCCATGCCCGCGCAGCGTACGCCGCTCGGTAGGCCCTGCCAGTACGTCCCACAGGATCAAGCAACTCTGGCCAGAGAAAAGGGCTGTGGCGGCGGCTGTGGGGCAGGGCCCCAGCCGCCGCCACAGCCTGGGCGGAGGCAGATGCGGGTGCGGCGTCGCGTCGCGTCCACGTCCGGTACGCGAGACCGCACCTCCTCAGAGGCCGCGCCTAGAGGCCGCGGCGGCTGCGGCCTCCGCTGAACCATGGACTGCCGCGGTCGAACCAGGGACCGCCTTGTCCGAGCCTCCCCCTCGGGGTACCGGTGCCGAGGGCGCGCTGAAGCGTGCCGCCCCGGCGCATCGACGGGCCTCCCATGACCATGCCGCGCCCTCGCATGCGCCTCGAATAAATGCTGCCGCTCGGTGATATGCCGAAGGCGCGTTGGAGAACGGTGCCCCGGCGCATCGGTGTACGGCTAGCGAACATGCCGCCGCGTCCCATGCGCCGCGTGTGCCGGCCCGGTGTGATGCCGAGGGCGCGCTGCAGGGCGTTGCCCCGGCGGATGGGGGCGCGTCGCGACAACGCGCCGCCGAAGACGCCGCTCGGTGCGCGCCGGCGGCCGCGCATGCGCCCGCGTCGCCGCGACGCGCCGGACAACATGCCGGACGGCCCGCCGATCGAGCGCTGCAAAGCCTGGGCGCGCTCGGACAGCGGCAGGCTGCCCGTGCGGATCCGGGTGGCCACGGCGTACACCGCCACCGCCGCGGCGCCCACGCCCGCGATGGCGACCAGCGGGTGGCGGGCGGCGGCGTCCGGGGTCTTCTCCCGGGCCCGCGACTTGATCTGGCCGGCCTTCTGCTGGGCCCGCGCCCGCACGTTGGCGCGCGACGCCAGCGCCTCCACCGTGGCGCCGAGCTCGGCGCGCGTCTCCTCGACCCTGTGCTGCTGTTCCGCGACCAGTGGATCGCGGTCGTATGTGGTCATCGCCTGCCCCTGGTGCGTTGCTGGATCTCATGGACGTCTGCCCGGACGCTGTCGGCCGTGCGCACCGGCGGCGTGGCCATGCCCATGTGCCACTTGCCCTGCAGGGCCATCACCGCGGCCACCGCGAACAGGACGCCGGCCATGATCAACGCGGCGGCCCACCCGGGAAGGACGAGGGCCAGCGCCAGCCCGGCCGCGACGATCAGGGCGCCGCCCCCGTAGAGCGCGCACACCCCGGCGCCGCCGAACATCTTGGCGGCCTTGGCGGCGCGGCCGCCCTTCTGCCGCAGCTCCAACTGGGCCAGGCGGAGCTCCTCGCGCACCAGGCGGGCGCTCTGCTCGCTGAGGTGCCGCACCAGCTCGGCGGTCGACGCCTCGGCCAGGTGGCCGAAGCGCCGGTCGGTCACGTCACCGACCCCCCGCTCGGTCAGTCGTTCGGACATCGCAACGTCGCCTCCCTTGCATGGGAGCACTCGATACCCGCTCACCAGGGGATGTAACGGGGTGACGGTGAGTGATCACAGGGAACGGCGGGGATCACCACAATGTTTGACATCCGTGAGACGTTCCGGGTTTCCACCGGCGTTCACCTTTACCGGGGATCATTGGGATATGACGGCCGACGCAGGACACGCCGCACCGGGCGGTGACGCGCTGCCCGAAGACCGGTTCCTCGACCGCGAGGAGAGCTGGCTCCGGTTCAACCAGCGGGTCCTGGAGCTGGCCGAGGACCCCGGCCTGCCGCTGCTCGAGCGCGTCCGGTTCCTGTCGATCTTCGCCAGCAACCTCGACGAGTTCTTCATGGTGCGGGTCGCCGGGCTGGCCCGCCGCATGGCGACGGGCCTGGCGGTGCAGTCGGCCAGCGGACGGCAGCCCCGCGAGGTCCTCGAGCGGATCTCCACCGTCACGCACGAGCTGATGCGCCGGCACGCGGCCTGCTTCCACGAGGAGATCTGCCCGGCGCTCGCCAAGGAGGGCATCGACGTCCTGCGCTGGGACGAGCTGGCGCAGACCGAGCAGGAACGGCTGCGCCGGCTGTTCCGCGACCGGATCTACCCGGTGCTGACGCCCCTGGTCGTCGATTCGGCGCACCCCTTCCCCTACATCTCCGGGCTGTCGCTGAACCTCGCGGTGATCGTCCGGGACCCGGAGCGGGACGGGACGATGTTCGCCCGGGTCAAGGTGCCGCAGCTGCTGCCGCGGTTCATCGAGGCGTCCCCCAACCGGTTCACCCCGCTGGAGGACGTGATCGCCGCGCACCTCGGGCAGCTGTTCGTCGGCATGGAGATCGTCGAGCACCACGCGTTCCGGGTGACCCGCAACCAGGACCTGGAGATCGACGAGGACATCAGCGAGGGCCTGCTGCAGGCGCTGGAGCGCGAGCTGCTGCGCCGCCGGTTCGGCCCGGTGGTCCGGCTGGAGGTGGAGAGCTCGATCTCCCCCGAGGTGCTGGAGTTCCTCACCACCGAGCTGGGCATCGACGACAACCAGATCTACCGGGTGGACGGCCCGCTGGACCTGGCCGGGATGGCGGCCATCGCCGACCTGGACCGCCCGGAGCTGAAGTACCCGCCGTTCGTGCCGTCCAAGGAGGCGATCGCCGACGACGCCGGCGTGTTCGCCGTCATCCGCGAACGCGACGTCCTCGTCCACCACCCCTACGACTCGTTCACCACCACCGTCCAGCGGCTGATCGAGGACGCCGCCGCCGACCCGCGCGTCCTGGCGATCAAACAGACGCTCTACCGCACCAGCGGCGACTCGCCGATCGTGGACGCCCTCATCGACGCGGCCGAGGCGGGCAAGCAGGTCGTCGTGGTGGTGGAGCTGAAGGCCCGGTTCGACGAGCGGGCCAACATCGCCTGGGCGCGCAAGCTGGAGCAGGCGGGCTGCCATGTCGTGTACGGGTTCGTCGGGCTGAAGACGCACTGCAAGCTCGCGCTGGTGGTGCGCCAGGAATCCGACGGCACGCTGCGCCGCTACTGCCACATCGGCACCGGCAACTACCACCCCAAGACCGCGCGCCTGTACGAGGACTTCGGCCTGCTCACCGCCGACCGCGAGGTCGGGGAGGACGTCAGCGCGCTGTTCAACCACCTCACCGGCTACTCGCGGCAGACCTCGTTCAAACGGCTGCTGGTGGCGCCGCACAGCCTGCGCTCGGGCCTGGTGCTGCGCATCGAACGCGAGGTCGAGCACCACCGCGCGGGACGGCCCGCCCGCATCCGCATGAAGTGCAACGCGATCGTGGACGAGGTGATCATCGACGCGCTGTACCGGGCGTCGCGGGCCGGCGTGCCGGTCGACATCTGGGTGCGCGGGATCTGCGCGCTGCGTCCGGCCGTCCCCGGGCTGTCGGAGACGATCCGGGTGCGCAGCGTGCTGGGCCGCTTCCTGGAGCACTCCCGGGTGTACGCCTTCGACAACGGGGGCGACCCGGAGGTGTGGCTGGGCAGCGCCGACCTGATGCACCGCAACCTGGACCGGCGGGTCGAGGCGCTGGTGCGGGTGACCGACCGGTCGCACCGGGCGGACCTGATCCGTTTGATCGACCTGGCCATGGACGACGACACCGCGACCTGGTGGCTGGACGGCGACGGCACGTGGACGCGCCGGTCCGCCGCGAAGGGCGAAGAACTGCTCGACATCCAGACGCACCTGGTCCGCAGCCGCCGCTGGAGGAGCGTCGATGGGTGAGCCCGCGGACGGCGCCCGGCCGCCCATCCGCGCGGCGGGCGCCGTGCTCTGGCGTCCCGGCGGCCGCCGCGGACCCGGCGGCGGCGATCACGCGCCCGAGGTGGCGCTCATCCACCGCCCCCGCTACGACGACTGGTCGTTCCCCAAGGGCAAGCTGAAGCGGGGCGAGCACCCGCTGCGCGGCGCGATCCGCGAGATCGAAGAGGAGACCGGGGTGGTGGCGCGGCTCGGCCGCCGCCTGCCGACGCGGACGTATCCGAAGAACGGCCGCCTCAAGCACGTCGACTACTGGGCGGCGCGGGCGGTGGCGTCGACGGCGTTCACCCCGAACGACGAGGTCGACGCGCTGGTCTGGCTTCCGGTGGACGAGGCCGAGCGGCGGCTCAGCTACCCGCTGGACGCCGAACTGCTGCGCGAGTTCGCCGCCGGGCCGCTGCAGACCCGTCCGCTGGTGATCCTGCGGCACGCCGCCGCGGGCGACAAGCGCTCCTGGAGCGGTCCCGACGAGCTGCGGCCGCTGGACGGGCCCGGCCGCGCCCAGGCCGTGGCGCTCGCCGACCTGCTGTTCGCCTACGGGCCCGGCCGACTGGTCAGCTCGGCGACGGCGCGGTGCGTGGAGACGCTGCTGCCGTACGCGCGCCGCACCGGCGCGCAGGTCGTCACCGAGCCGGCGTTCACGATCGGCGACACCGACGCCCGCCGGGCGTGCGCCCGCCTGCTCGACCTGGCGGCCGCCCCGGCGGCGGAGCCGCTGGTGGTGTGCACGCACGGCGAGATCGTGTCCGACCTGCTCACGGCTCTGTGCCGCGAGCTGGGCGCGAAGGAGCCGGACGACCCCGCGCTGGACAAGGGGGCGTTCTGGGCGTTGCACGTGTCCGAACCCGACGACGACGCAACCCCGACGCTCGCGGCCCTGGAACGCCACTCCGTCTGACGCGCCACGTCAGAGAAGCCCACCGCTCGGCACGGCGCGGGCCGACCCGCCGGGCGGACGGGCCGTCAGAAGGAGGGCTTGCGGATCCGCTCCCAGGCGCGTTCGAGCCCGGCCAGGGCCCTTTGCGCGTCGCAGCGCTCCGCGCCGTACACCGCGCCGACGGTGAACGCCTCCTCGGGCGTGCGCAGCCGCGCGGCGATCTCCCGCAGGTGCGCCGTGGCGATCACGCCGTCCTGGTACGCGCCGAACGCCTCCTGCACGCTCTTGGCGTCCCGGGCCGTGCGCGTCGCCGCCGCCCCGAGCACCGGGGCGGCCAGCTCCGCCGCGTAACGGGCCCGCTTGGCGGCCTTGCGGGTCTCGTGCCGCGCCTCGTCGGCGTCCTCGGCGGCGGCGATCGCGGCGTGCGCCCGCTCCATCCGCCGCCACGCCCGGACGACGATCCGGGGGAGCTCCTTGTCGGCGCGGCGCGCGGCCCGGTCCGTCAGCGGGGGATCGGCGACGAGGGCCTCCAGCGCGTCCAGCAGGGCGAAGTAGCGGGGCTGCTTCAGCGCGGCGTTGAGCCGCCGGTACGCCGACTTCTCCTTGCGGACGAGCTCGTCCAGCCACTCCCGTCCGGCGTCGCCGGTGCCGAGCCCGTCCAACCGCGCCGTGAACCGCATGCGCAGCACTTCCAGGTCGCGGACCTCGCCGAGGACGTCGGCCAGCCATTTCAACTCGGGCCGCAGCGGATCGGTCCGCTCGCGCGCCAGCAGCGGCCGGCAGCTCTGGAGGGCGCTGCGGATGCGCCGGACCGCGACCCGCATCTTGTGCACCGCGTCCTCCTCGGCCAGCCGCGCCTTCGGGTCGTACTTCAGCAGCGCCGCGACCTGGTCCGCCAGATACGCCTGCACGGCCTCGCCCGCCGACGCGTTCGGCCCGGTCGCGGCCTGCGACGAGGCGGCCCGCTGCGGGGCCCCGTCCAGCAGCCGCCCCAGCTTGGACGAGGAGGCCGACCGCCGCGCCCCGGCCTTGCGCAGCCGCTTTCCCGCGGCCTTGAGCAGGTCCGGTCCCCCGGCGCCCAGCTCCACCTCGATCTCCCGCCAGGACGCGGTGTTCTCTTCCGAGCCGTCCTCTTCCGAGCCGTCGCGCAGCACCCGGCCGGTGACCGCGTCGTCGGCGATCTCGGCGAGCAGCGCGCCGTCCTCGTCCAGCAGCGGCAGCACGGTGCGCTCGGTCTCCAGCGTCGCCACCGGCCGCAGCCGCGCGCCGCGCGTGTACGCGGCCACGAGGTTCGCCAGGCGGGCCGGGACGACGTTCGCCCGGCCGAGCGGCGCGCGGGTCTCGCTCTTGCTGTCCGGGCCGACCGGCATCTTCAGGTGCCAGCCCGCGTCGTCGCCGCCGCGCCGCCGCCGCAGCGTGATGCCGCGCGCGGACAGCCGCAGGTCGTCGGTGTCGAAGTAGGTGGCGTGCAACTGGTGCGACCGCGCCTCGCCCACGGCGGCCACCCCGGGCAGGCCGGACAGCTCCGGAAGCCCGAAGTCGGCGTCGGCGTCGTACTTGTGCTCGACCTCGACGTGTCCCACGGCACGGCCCTCCAGCGGCAGATGAACCTCAGGTTGCCAGCATGACACGTCGAGTTGAACAAATTGAGATCTCCTGTGGCGCCTGTACGGCCTGGTGACATTCATGTGCGGCGAATGGCTCCCTCGTGGACGTCACGGCCTCCGCGGTCCATCAGGTGCGCTCTGTCTGACTGGTTGCGTCTTGCCCGGCTGGTCCTGTTTGCGCTGATGGTGCAGGGAATCTGTGGGGGACGGTGCGCTCACCGAGCGGTCGATGCGCGGGAGCCGGTGCGCCTCCATCCGCGCGTCGGCTGCGGCGCCGCAGGGGGTACGCCGACCTCGAGTGTGGAGCGTGACAAATGGCGACATCCACGGATCTCTGCCTGGCCGCGACGGTCGTGGTATCCGTCCGACCCGGCCCGACGGGCCGCCGATCGGACCATTGTAGGGGGGCGAAGATGCCCGCCGAGCCATTGCCGGGCCGGCCGCAAGGCGAATTCGTGCGGCCCAGTAAGAGAACGCCCAGCTCACTTTGCAGAAGTGGTCAATTATTGTTTAAGAATCAATCTGATGGCCGTTTGCGGTCAAAACTCCCGGTTGTGCGCACGTCATCGGCTTCCTAACCTCGGGGAGGCGGGCAGATCCGCGGGCAGGAACTGTCGCGGATCGCCGCCGCTCCTTACCGCGCGGGCGTCCCGATCACAAATCGGGGCGCCATCGTGCCGGACGCCGCAGACCGCGGCAGGCGAATTTCAAGGAGTTTCGAGATGCGCGTGCGTACAACGCTGGCGGTCGCCACGGCAATGGTGTCGATTCCGTTGGCGGCACCGGTCGCCGAGGCGGCGTCGGGACCGGTCGGCAGCTACGTGCTGTCGGTCGTTCCGGCGGACGGCCTGGGCCGGGCGGTGAGCGCCACCCTGTGGTGCGACCCGGACGAGGGCACCCACCCCGACCCGGTGCGGGCCTGTGACCAGCTACGACGTGTCCATGGAGAGGTGGCGCGGCTGCCGGAGCGCCCCGGCCCGTGCACCTTGGAGTACGCGCCCGTGCGGGTGATCGCGCACGGGGCCTGGAAGGGCGAGCGGCGTGACTACATGCGGACCTACCCCAACCGGTGCGCGGCCGTCCGCGCCACCGGCGGCGTAGTGTTCGCATTCTGAGACCTTCCTGGAGACCCACCGGGGTGGCTGGGTCGGCGAGTCGCCGGCGTGGAAATTGTGCGGGGTTCCACGCCGGCGACTCCGCCATGAAAAATGCGAGGTATCCGTATCCATGGTCATATATATCGCCGCGGCCGCGGCCGCGTTTTCTCTCCTTCCGGCGGCGTCGCCGGACGTGCTCGTCTCCTACCAGAAAAGCGGCGGATTCGCCGGCGTCCGGGAAACGGTCGTCGTCCACCGGGACGGACGAGTGGTCACCGGTGCCGGACGCACCGCCGAATTCACGTTGGACCGCGCCGATTTGGCGCGGATCCGCCGTGCGGTCGGCGGCGTCACCACGCGCACCTCCTCGCGCCGCTGGTGCGACGTCCCCGACCACTTCACCTACACGCTCGCCGCCCGCGGGTGGCGCGCCACCCGCTGCCACCGGCTTCCGGACGACTGGCGCCCGGCCGTCACCCGGCTGGAGGCGCTGCTGCGGGACTCGGCGCGTTCCTGACCGACGCACGGGAACGACCGCGGCGGTCGCCCGCCCCCGCGTGACCGGCGCCCGGAGCGCGGCGGGCATCTCCGGGCCGCGTGGCCGCTGGACGCCTCTTTCGTCCGTTCGCTCACGGTCTGACCGTCAAAGGCGGAACCCTGGTCTCCAGCCGGGAGTCGTACACCGGGAGACCCGGACGGGCGTGGGAAGGACGGCATGGCCAGGACGTGGCATGAGGAGCAGGCGTGCCGGGTGGCCGCGGAGGCGGGCGACGCCGAGGCCCAGGCGCAGCTCGGCCTGATGTGCGAGCGGGACGGCCGCGTGGAGGAGGCCGAACGGTGGTACGCCGCGGCCGCCGAGACCGGCCACGTGATGGCCATGAAGTACCTCGGCACGCTGCTGTCCGGCGCGGGCCGGACCGGCGAGGCCGAGCGGTGGCTGCGGGCGGCGGCCGACGCCGGCGAAGTCCAGGCGATCGTCAACCTCGGCACCCTGCTCATGGGCGATCCGCAGCGCCGGGGCGAGGCCGAGGAGCTGTTCCGCCGGGCGGCGGAGAAGGGCGTCGTCCACGGGATGGTGAACCTGGCGCTGGTGTGCGCCGAGACCGGGCGGGACGCCGAGGCGCACGAGTGGTTCACGCGGGCGGCCGAAGCCGGGGACACCGAGTCGATGCTGTATCTCGGCGACGCGGCGCGGCGGACGGGACGGGCCGAGGAGGCCGAGGGGTGGTTCCGCCGGGCCGCCGAGACGGGCGACCCCGCGGCGATGACGGAACTGGCCCGCTGGTGCGCGTCGGCGCAGCGGATGGAGGAGGCCGAGCGCTGGCATCGCGCCGCCGCCGAGACCGGGCGCGCGCTGTCGGTGACGAACCTGGGCGTCTTCCTGGCGCAGTCGGGGCGGCTCGGCGAGGCCGAGCGGTGGCTCCGGCAGGCCGCCGAGGCGGGCGAGCCGCAGGCCATGTTCAACCTCGCCGTCCTGCTCGGCGACACCGGACGCGCCGCCGAGGGCCGCGACTGGTACACGCGGGCCGCCGAGCACGGGCACGTCGACGCCATGTACAACCTGGGGAACGACCTGGCCGACGGCGACCCGCCGCAGGCCGAGACGTGGCTGCGGCGGGCGGCCGAGGCCGGCCACGTCCCCGCGATGTACAACCTGTGCGTGCTGCTGAACGGGCAGAACCGCTACCAGGAGGCCATCCCGTATCTGCTGAAGGCGTCCGACGCCGGATACCCGCCCGCGATGAACGCCGCCGCCCGTGACCTGCTCGACCAGCGGCGCTACGACGAGGCCGAGCCGCTGCTGCGGGGGGCCGCGGACGCGGGCCTCCCGGCGGCGTTCCGCAACCTCGGCCGGCTGCTGAAGGAGACCGGCCGTCTCGACGAGGCCGAGACCTGGCTGCGGCGCGCCGCGGAGGCCGAGGACGTCGAGGCGGTCACCCTGCTGGCGGAGCTGCTGACGCGGTCAGGCCGCAACGATGAGGCGACCCGCTGGTTGCAGTGGCTCGTCCAGCACGGCTACGCCCACCCGGCTTGAGCGAGGCGCCGGTCCTGCTCTCGTCCGGGCGGGCGGGAGTTGATGAGCGGTGCCGGGCCGCCCGGGGGGAGGTGTCCGGGCGGCCCGGGGCGGTCATCGGCCGCGTTGGAGGCGGCGGGTGGGCAGTTGGCGCACGTTGCGGCGGTGGTGGTGGGCGAATGCGGCGGCCCTGGGGTCGCGGCTGGTGCGCTTCTTGCCCTTTTTCGCGGCCTTGGAGAAGGGGTCGTTGGAGTTGATGTTCAGGTGGATGGCACGCATGTAGGAGTCACCTCCGGGCAGGCTCGTTGAATGCGGCCGCGAAAAGGGCGTATTCGTCTCCGACAACGCCGCAACGGCCGTGAAGACGGCCGGACTGGCCGCGTCTTCGCAGGTTGATGTGGGTGTGCTCGCGCGAGCGGGTGGTCGTGCAGTGGCGGGCTTGTATGGGTGATTCAGGCGCGGGACCGCTCTAGCGAGAGCTCATAGTGATGAATTCAGGGCTGCCGGGCCGCCCGGGGGGAGGTGTCCGGGCGGCCCGGAGTGGTCATCGGCCGCGTTGGAGGCGGCGGGTGGGCAGTTGGCGCACGTTGCGGCGGTGGTGGTGGGCGAATGCGGCGGCCCTGGGGTCGCGGCTGGTGCGCTTCTTGCCCTTTTTCGCGGCCTTGGAGAAGGGGTCGTTGGAGTTGATGTTCAGGTGGATGGCACGCATGTAGGAGTCACCTCCGGGCAGGCTCGTTGAATGCGGCCGCGAAAAGGGCGTATTCGTCTCCGACAACGCCGCAACGGCCGTGAGAGATGGCTGGATGGAGAAGGACCGGAAGACGTCGCCGCTGGTCAACGTGGTGCAGCGGGATCCGGTCAGGTGAGAGGAGGGGAGCGGGCGGCGTGCGTGCCGCGGTTGGCTCAACCCGGAAGATTCACAGCTCCATGCCGAGCATTCAACCTGCCGACGGCATTCGCTGTCAAGACCGTTTTTGCGGCACTCCTCATTTTCAGGCGCGGCCGCGGAAGGCAATGGCGCGACGCGCAGGGCAGGCGCCGCGGACGGCGGGCCGCTTTGCGCTGGTCACACGCGCAGAGCACGCGCGCGCTCAGGACGAGCGGTGCCGTCGGCGGTTTCGGCGGCGTGCGGAAGCGGCGCGGCCTGCCGCCGGCCGCGCCGGTCGAACGGTCGAGGGCCGTTCGCGTGATCAATCGGCCGAGGCGGCGCGGTGGGCCTCGAAGTCCTTGAGCACCTGCTTGCGGACGCGGGTCGGCAGGCGGTCGATGTAGAGCTTGCCGTCCAGGTGGTCCGTCTCGTGCTGGAGGCAGCGGGCGAGCAGGCCGGTGCCTTCGACGGTGATCGGGGCGCCGGTGACGTCGAACCCGTGGCAGGTGGCGCGGTCGGGACGGGCCAGAGGGGCGTGGGCGCCGGGCACGGACAGGCAGCCCTCCTCGCTGTCGTCCAGCCGCCGGTCGGGAAGGTCCGGGAGGACGAGTGTGGGGTTGACCACGACGCCCTTCTGCGACTCGTTGTTCTCGTCCGGGCAGTCGTAGACGAACACGCGCAGGTCCACGCCGATCTGGTTGGCGGCGAGGCCGACCCCTTCGGCCGCGTACATGCTGGCGAACATGTCCTCCACCAGGCGCGCCAGGTCGTCGTCGAACTGCTCGACGGGGCGGCACGGGCGGTGCAGCACGGGTTCGCCCACCAGCGTGATCGGTCTCGCCTGTCCGGTCATCCACGTCCTCCCTCGGTCCGCCTTGCATCGTAGGCGCACCGGGTATGCTCGCCGCTGCGGAAGGTTCATCCGCCGGCCAGCGGCGCGGCGGATGTCGTAAGAGGGAACCCGGTGAGAATCCGGGACTGCCCCGCAGCGGTGTACGGGAACGACCGCCGTCATACGCACTGGGCCGCAGGCGGCCTGGGAAGCGACGGCCAGTAGGACGCAAGCGCCCGTGAGTCCGAAGACCTGCCTCCGCCCGCGCGCCGATCGGCGCGCGGTGTCCACGGCCTCGCGGGAAGGCTCGGGACGCGGGCGTCGATGACACGCCCCCGCCTTGCTCTCTCGTGCGGCCGTGCCATGGCCGGACGAGGGAGAAACGCCATGACATCGACCGTGCTCGGATACCCGCGCATCGGGGCCCAGCGGGAGTTGAAGCGCGCCACCGAGGCGTACTGGGCGGGCCGGATCAGCGAAACCGAACTGCTGCGCACGGCCGGAACGCTGCGACGCGAGGTATGGGACACCCTGCGCGACGCCGGGGTCGACCTGGTGCCGTCCAACACCTTCTCGCTGTACGACCAGGTCCTTGACACCACCGTGATGGTGGACGCCGTCCCCGCCCGGTTCCGGGGGCTGCGAGGGCTGGACGCCTACTTCGCCATGGCGCGCGGCGCCGAAGGGGTGCCGCCGCTGGAGATGACCAAGTGGTTCGACACCAACTACCACTACCTGGTCCCCGAGATCGGGCCGCGCACGCGGTTTCGGCTGGCCGACGGCGCGCGGGCCAAGCCGATCCTCGAATACCTCGAAGCGCGCGAGCTGGGCATCGAGACGCGTCCCGTCCTGGTGGGGCCGCTGACCTACCTGCTGCTGGCCAAGCCGGAGCCGGGGACGGCCACGGATCCGCTGGACCTCCTCGACCCGCTGGTCGAGGTGTACGCGGAGCTGCTGGAGCGGCTCGCGGGGGCGGGCGCGCAGTGGGTGCAGCTGGACGAGCCCGCGCTGGCCGCCGACCGCAGCGAGCGGGAACTGACCGCGCTGGGCCGGGCCTATCACCGGCTCGGCGGGCTGCCGTCCCGGCCGAAGATCCTCGTCGCCACGTACTTCGGGGAGATCGGGCGGGCGCTGCCGGTGCTGGCCGCCACGCGCGTGGAGGCCATCGGCCTGGACTTCGTCGCCGGGCCGGGCAACCTGCAGGCGGTCGCGTCGATCGGAGGGCTGCCGCGCCGCACCGTGGTCGCCGGAGTCGTGGACGGACGCAACGTCTGGCGCACCGACCTGTCGGCGGCGCTGTCCACCTGCGCGGCCCTGCTGGGCCTGGCGGGCGAGGTGGTGGCGAGCACCTCGTGCAGCCTGATGCACGTCCCGCTGGACCTGGACGCCGAGACCGGCCTCGACGACGGCCTGCGGCGGCGGCTGGCGTTCGCGCGGCAGAAGGCGGACGAGGTCGTCGCGATCGGCCGGGCGCTGACGCGCGGATCCGAGGCGATCGCCGCCCGGGCGGCCGAAGACGGGCCGGCCGCGGCGCCGCGCGCCGACTACCGCGTCCGGGCCAGGCTGGACGCGCTCGGGGACGGCACCGTCCGCCCCGACCGGGCGGTGCGGTTCGCCGCGCAGCGGCGGTCGCTGAACCTGCCGCCGCTGGCGACCACGACCATCGGCTCGTTCCCCCAGACCGAGCGGGTCCGCCGGGCGCGCGCCGACCACCGGGCGGGCCGGATCGACGACGCCGCGTACGAGCAGATCATGCGCGCGGAGATCGACAAGGTGATCGACCTCCAGGAGCGGATCGGGCTCGACGTGCTCGTCCACGGCGAACCCGAGCGCAACGACATGGTGCAGTACTTCGCCGAGCGGCTCGACGGGTTCGCCGCCACCCGCAACGGCTGGGTGCAGTCGTACGGCACCCGGTACGTGCGGCCGCCGATCCTGCACGGGGACGTGACCCGTCCGGGCCCCATGACGGTGCGGTGGACGACGTACGCCCAGTCCCGCACCCGCAAGCCCGTCAAGGGCATGCTCACCGGGCCGGTGACCATGCTCGCCTGGTCGTTCGTCCGGGAGGACCAGCCGCTCGCCGCGACGGCCCGGCAGGTGGCGCTGGCGCTGCGCGACGAGATCCGCGACCTGGAGGCCGCCGGGATCGGGGTGATCCAGGTGGACGAGCCCGCGCTGCGCGAACTGCTCCCCCTGCGCCGCGCGGACCGCGCCGCCTACCTCGACTGGGCGGTGGGCGCGTTCCGGCTGGCCACCGGCGGCGTCGCGGACACCACGCAGATCCACACGCACATGTGCTACGCCGAGTTCGGCGAGGTGCTCGGCGCGATCGAGGCGCTGGACGCGGACGTGACCAGCGTGGAGGCGGCCCGGTCCCACATGGAGCTCGTCGCGGACCTGCGGGACGCCGGGTACGCGGGCGGGATCGGCCCCGGCGTGTACGACATCCACTCGCCGCGCGTCCCGCCGGTCGAGGAGATCGAGGACCTCGTGCGGCGGGCGCTGCGGGTCGTCCCGCCCGGCCGCCTGTGGGTCAACCCGGACTGCGGGCTGAAGACGCGCGGCTATGCGGAGACGGAGGCCGCGCTGCGGACCATGGTGGACGCCGCGCACCGCGTCCGCGCGTCCCTGAACGGCATGTGAGCCCGGGGCGCCCGGGCGCATGAGACGGCCGTGCGCGGGTAGGGCGAACCGGGCGGCACAGGCCGTACGAGAGCACTGGGGACGATGATGATCACCACGGGTGTCTCGGTCGGGCTCCCGGACGCCTCCCTCGACGGAGACCTGGTGGTGCCCGACCGGGCCGGCGGAGTCGTGCTGTTCGCGCACGGCAGCGGAAGCTCCCGGTTCAGCCCGCGCAACCGCGCCGTCGCGTCCGGGCTGAACACCGCCGGGTTCGGCACGCTGCTGCTGGACCTGCTCACCGAGGACGAGGAACGTCTGGACGCCGAGACGGCCGCGCTGCGCTTCGACATCGCCCTGCTGGCGCGGCGCCTGGTGGGCGCCGTCGACTGGGCGGGCCGGTCGCCGCAGACGGCGGGGCTGCCCATCGGGCTGTTCGGCGCCAGCACCGGCGCGGCGGGGGCGCTCGCCGCCGCCGCGCACCGCCCCGACGCGGTCGAGGCGGTGGTGTCGCGGGGCGGCCGTCCGGACCTGGCGGGCGACGCGCTGGAGCGGGTGCGGGCGCCCGTGCTGCTGATCGTGGGCGGCGACGACACGGGCGTGCTGGAGCTCAACGAACAGGCCAGGCAGCGGCTGCGCGCCGTCAACCGCCTGGAGATCGTGCCGGGGGCGACCCACCTGTTCGAGGAGCCCGGCGCGCTGGAGCGGGTCACCGAGCTGGCCACCGGCTGGTTCACCGCCCACCTGAAGCGATGAACCTGGTGCAGGAGGGGCCCTACCGGTACCGGATCGAGCCGACCGGCCCGATGCGCGTGCCCGGGGTGGTGTTCGCCTCGCGGGCGCTGCTGCGCGACGCCGAGCAGGCGCTGCAGCAGGTGGCGAACGTGGCGACGCTGCCGGGCGTGGTCGAGGCGTCGTATGCGATGCCGGACGTCCACTGGGGCTACGGCTTCGCGATCGGCGGGGTCGCCGCCACCGACCCGGCCGACGGCGGCGTCGTCTCGCCCGGCGGCGTCGGCTTCGACATCTCCTGCGGGGTGCGGCTGCTGGCCGCCGACATCGACGCGGACGGGCTGCGGCCCGTCCTGCGGGACGTCATGGACGGGCTCGACCGGGCCGTGCCGCGCGGCATGGGCAAGGGCGCCGTCTGGCGGCTCCGCGGCGCCGAGGAGCTGACCGGCATCCTCACCGGCGGCTCCCGGTTCGCCGTCGAACGCGGCCACGGCGTGCCGCGCGACCTCGACCGCTGCGAGGACGGCGGCGCCGTCGCCGACGCCGACCCCGGGCAGGTCGGCGCGCGCGCCGTCGAACGCGGCGCCGGGCAGGTCGGCAGCCTCGGCTCCGGCAACCACTTCCTGGAGGTGCAGCGGGTCGCCGCCGTGCACGACGACGCGGTCGCGGCGGCGTTCGGGCTGCGCCGCGACCAGATCTGCGTGATGATCCACAGCGGGTCGCGGGGCCTCGGCCACCAGGTCTGCACCGACCACGTGCGGGTCATGGAACGGGAGATGCCCCGGTACGGCATCCGCGTCCCCGACCGGCAGCTGGCCTGCGCGCCGGTCGAGTCGCCGCCCGGACGGGCCTACCTGGGGGCGATGGCGGCGGCCGCCAATTACGGGCGCGCCAACCGGCAGCTGCTGGCGGAGGCGGCGCGGCGGGTGTTCGAACGGGTCGCGGGCGTGCGCCTGGACCTGGTGTACGACGTGTCGCACAACCTCGCCAAGCTGGAGGAGCACGAGATCGGCGGGCGGCGGCGCCGGGTGTGCGTGCATCGCAAGGGCGCCACGCGGGCGTTCCCGCCGGGCCACCCCGAGCTTCCGCCGGATCTGCGGGACGCGGGTCAGCCCGTCCTGGTCCCGGGGACCATGGGCACCGCGTCCTACGTGCTCACCGGCGTCCCGGAGGGGCGGGCGTTCTACTCCACCTGCCACGGGGCCGGACGCGCGCAGAGCCGCCACCAGGCCGCGCGCGGCGTCAGCGGCCGCGACCTGCGGGCCCGGCTGGAGGCCGACGGCATCGCGGTGCGCGCGTCGTCGTGGCGCGGCCTGGCCGAGGAGGCGCCCGCCGCGTACAAGGACGTGACCGCCGTCATCGAGGCCGGGGAGGGCGCCGGGCTGTGCCGCAAGGTCGCCGAGCTGAGGCCGGTCGGCGTCGTCAAAGGCTGAGCGGCCGCGATCACACGTCGACCGTCACCGCGCACGTCCAGGCGCCGGAGTCCTCGGCGAGCCGCAGACCGTGCAGCGAGACCGCCTTCGGGACCGCGCCGACCGGCTCGGCGCGTCCCGCGTCCCCGACCGTCATCCGCAACCGGAGGCGGCCGCCGTCGCCCGCGGTGACGTCGGCGGCGAGCACCAGCTCCCCCGCGACGTCGAGCCGGTAGATGACCTCGTCGAGCGCGGCGACGAGCAGGTCCGGGTCCGCGGCGGGGCCGATGTCGGCCGCGCGTTCGCCGATCGGCGGGACGCCCGCGCGGTCCGCGAACGCGTCCACCAACCCGATCATGGCCTCGGCGACGCAGCCCTCCCGCGTGGGCGCCCACGCCTCGATCCGGAGGTCGGCGGTGTGCGGGGCCGTCCGGTGGCCGGACGCCGCGCTGTCTTCACCGGCCATGCGACACCACTACCCTGAGCCGTTCCGTTCAGCCCGGCGACCCCGCCGATGTCCAAAGCCGACCACCTGGGGCTTTGGCCGACGCAATCATCCCGCCGGTGACAGATCCGTTAGCAGACGGCAGCGCATTGTGACCGCCGCCGCCCCTCCGCACGTCTGGTCACAGAGTGCACACGTGCCAATACTTGAGGCGAATCACTCGTCCGGCGGATCGACGCGGCAGGGGTGGGGGCAGAGCATGTGCGTGTTCCAGACGAGCTCAGACGTGATCCGCAACGGCTGGTCGGCGGGGCCGACCGGGTTGGGCACCTCCGCGGCCCGCATCACGGCCCGCCGCGCGCCGCGCGAGGAGACGCGCACGACCGGGCCCGGCCGCGACACGCCGTTCGAGCTGCCGAACTTCTACATGCCGTATCCCGCCCGGCTGAACCCGCATCTCGACTCCGCCCGCGTCCACTCCCGCCAGTGGGCCCGCGACATGAACATGCTCGAGGGCTCGGGAATCTGGGACTCCCAGGACCTGGACGACCACGACTACGCCCTGCTGTGCGCCTACACCCACCCCGACTGCGACGCCGAAGAACTCGGCCTCATCACCGACTGGTACGTGTGGGTGTTCTTCTTCGACGACCACTTCCTGGAGAAGTACAAGCGCACCCGCGACCGCGAAGGCGGCAAGGCCCACCTGGAACGTCTGCCCCTGTTCATGCCGCTGGACGGCGGCGACGTCCCGGAACCGGCCAACCCCGTGGAGGCGGGCCTGGCCGACCTGTGGGCGCGCACCATCCCCGCCATGTCGCGCGACTGGCGGGTGCGGTTCCGCACCCACACCGAGCACCTGCTCAACGAGTCGATGTGGGAGCTGGCCAACATCGACCAGAACCGCGTCCCCAACCCGGTGGAGTACATCGAGATGCGCCGCCGCGTCGGCGGCGCGCCCTGGTCGGCGTGCCTGGTCGAGCACGCCGTGAACGCCGAGGTCCCGGCGCGGGTGGCGCACTCGCGGCCGCTGCGGGTGCTGCGCGACACCTTCTCCGACGGCGTCCACCTCCGCAACGACCTGTTCTCCTACCAGCGTGAAACCGAGGAGGAAGGCGAGCTCGCCAACGGGGTGCTCGTGCTGGAGACGTTCTTCCGGTGCTCGACGCAGGAGGCCGCCGACGCCGTCAACGACATCCTGACCTCCCGGCTGCAGCAGTTCGAGCACACCGCCGTGACCGAGCTGCCGCCGCTGTTCGCCGAAGCCGGCCTCGCCCCGGACGAGTGCGCGCGCGTCCTCGCCTACGCCAAGGGCCTGCAGGACTGGCAGGCCGGCGGACACGAGTGGCACATGCGCTCCAGCCGCTACATGAACCAGGACCTGAACACGGGCCGTCCCGGTGCGCCGCGCGGCCTCGGCACCTCAGGGCTGGACATCAGGACGCTGCTGCGCCGCGCCCGCACGTTCGCGCACGTCCCTCACAAGGTGGGGCCGTCGCTGGTCCCTGACATCGAGCTGCCGTTCCCGCTCACCCTCAACCGGCACCTGGACCAGGCGCGCGAGCACGTCGTCCAGTGGGCCGCACGGACGGGCATGCTGCACCCGCAGCCCGGCGTTCCGACGTCCGGCATCTGGGACGAGGACCTTCTGCGCGGCTTCGACTTCGCGCTGTGCGCGGCCGGGATCCACCCCCAGGCCAAGGCGGAGGACCTGAACCTGGCGGCCTGCTGGCTGACCTGGGGAATCTACGGCGACGACTACTACCCGGCCGTGTTCGGCCGGTTCCGCGACCTCGCCGGGGCCAAGGCGTGCAACGAGCGCCTGCGCCTGTTCATGCCGATCGAGGACCCGCGGGCCGTGCCGCCGGCGTCCAACGCGCTGGAACGCGCCCTGGGCGACCTGTGGGCGCGCACCGCCGAGCCCATGGACGTCCAGGCGCGCCGGCGATTCCGCGACGCCGTCACCCTCATGATCGACAGCTGGCTGTGGGAGCTGGACGACCTGGCGTGCAACCGCGTCCCCGACCCGGTCGACTACGTGGAGATGCGCCGCCACATGTTCGGCTCGGAGCTGACGATCGCGCTGAGCCGACTGGCCCGCTGGTACGAGGTGCCCCAGGAGATCTACGACACCAGCCCCATGCGGTCCCTGGAGAACGCCGCCAAGGACGTCGCGTGCCTGCTGAACGACCTGTTCTCGTACCAGAAGGAGATCGAGTTCGAGGGCGACGTGCACAACGCCGGCCTGGTGGTGCGGAACTTCTTCGGCTGCGACTACCCGACCGCGGTGGGCATCGTCCACGACCTGCTGAACGCCCGCCTGCGGCAGTTCCAACGCACCGCCAACCTCGAACTGCCGGTGCTGTACGACGACTTCGACCTCGACGCCGACGCACGCGCCCTCCTCGACGGCTACGTCCTGGACCTGGAGAACTGGCTCGCCGCGATCCTCAACTGGCACCGCAACACGCGCCGCTACCGCGAACCCGACCTCCGCAGCCGCTACGCCCCCTGACCACTGCTCGGCGGGCGCGCGGCGCGGGTGGCGACATGAGGGAGCCGCTCGCCTCCTCCACCGTCGCCGTCGAACGCTTGAACGCGGCCGGCAACACCCGCTCGTCCTCGAAATGCCGCGTGGCCGACGTTCAGGCCTGGGCCCATGGCGCGCAGCGTGACAGCGCTCTTGTCAGTGCCTACTTTGCTGTCATGCCGAAGAACGCACGGACACGGAGATGGACCGCGGCCGACCTGCCGGACCTGACCGGCCGCACCGCCGTCGTCACCGGAGCCAACAGCGGGATCGGCCTCGCCGCCGTCGACGCCCTGGCCCGCGCTGGCGCCCACGTCGTGCTCGCCGTCCGGGACACCGGACGCGGCGAGGCCGCCGCCGCGACCGTCAGGGGCGCGCGCGGCACGCTGGAGGTGCGCCGCCTCGACCTCGCCGACCTCGCCTCGGTCCGCGAGTTCGCCGCGTCCTGGGACGGCGACCTCGACCTGCTGATCAACAACGCCGGTGTCATGGCCGTCCCGGAGGCCGTCACCAAGGACGGCTTCGAGATGCAGTTCGGCACCAACCACCTCGGCCACTTCGCGCTGACCAACCTGCTGCTGCCGCACATCACCGACCGCGTGGTGACGGTCGCCTCCAGCGCGCACCGGCTCCCCGGCGCCCGCATCCACTTCGAGAACCTGAACCTGACGGGCGAGTACTCCCCGTTCCGCGCGTACGCCCAGTCCAAGCTCGCCAACCTGCTGTTCACCCTGGAACTGCAGCGCCGCCTGGCCGCGGCCGGCTCCCCGGTGCGCGCCCTGGCCGCGCATCCCGGCTGGTCCGCCACCAACCTGCAGAACCGCGACGCCAACCCCCTGCGCCGCATCGGCGCGCAGATCGGCAACCGGATCATCGCGCAGGACAGCAAGGCGGGCGCGCTGCCGACGCTGTACGCCGCCGTCCAGGACCTGCCCGGCGCCTCCTACGTCGGCCCGAGCGGCCCGGGCGAGATCCGCGGCACGCCCACGCTCGTCGGCCGGTCCCCGGCGGCCAGCGACCCCGAAACCGCCCGCCGCCTCTGGGCCGTCTCCGAGGAGCTGACCGGCGTCACCTTCCCCGACCGCCTGCGATCGACGGCTTCCTCCCCTGAACGCGCGCATTGAGCACCGGCGCACACGACCCCGTAGGGGCGTGAACGGAGCGCGGGCTCACTCGCCGATGATCGAGGCAGCATCAGTCGGGCGTGCCGTGTTCAAGGCTGGATGGCGAAGCAAAGGAAGCGAGCGGGGCACGAGTGGGGGCCATGCGTGAGCGCTGCGCCCATCGGTCCGCGTGGACACCGGTGGGGCCGACACCGCGGCGCGGATGACCCGACGGATGACGCGGTCCGAGCTGCTTGACGCGGCGGACGAGCCCCGCCCCGACGGCGTTGCGCAGGTCAGGAGACGACGCCGCGGAGGGCCTGCCGGTCGGGGGAGTAAGTCGAGCGGCAACGCGCAGCACGACTTCGCCCCTTGCCGGCTTGCTCTGCACCGAGGTCTGCGCGGCGGCCAGGGCGTTGGCGCCGAGCCGGGGCGGGCGATGCGGCGCAGCCGAGGTCAGGAGAAGGCGTTCTGCCCGGTGAGGGCGCGGCCGACGACCAGGGAGTGGATCTCGGACGTGCCCTCGTAGGTGAGGACCGATTCCAGGTTCGCGGCGTGCCTGATCACCGGGTACTCGAGGGTGACGCCGTTGGCGCCCAGGATGGTGCGGCAGGTGCGGGCGATCTGCAGGGCCTCGCGGACGTTGTTCAACTTGCCGACGCTGACCTGCTCGGGCGTCAGCGTGCCGGCCTCCTTGAGCCGCCCCAAGTGGACCGCCAGCAGCAGCCCCTTGCCGAGCTCCAGCGCCATGTCGGCGAGCTTCTGCTGGGTGAGCTGGAAGGACGACAGCGGCCGCGCGAACACCTCCCGGTCGGCCGCGTACGCGATCGCCGTCTCCAGGCAGTCCAAAGCCGCGCCCATCGCGCCGAACACGATCCCGAACCGGGCCTCGTTCAGGCAGCCCAGCGGACCCGACAGGCCGCGCGCGCCGGGCAGCATGGCGCTCGCGGGGAGCCGGACGCCGTCCAGCACCAGCTCGCTGGTGACGCTGGCGCGCAGCGACAGCTTGCGCTTGATGTCGGTGGCGGAGAACCCGGGCGTCCCGGCGGGGACGAGGAAGCCGCGGATGCCCTCGTCGGTCTGCGCCCACACCACGGCGACGTCGGCGACCGTCCCGTTGGTGATCCACATCTTGGTGCCGTCCAGCACCCAGTCGCCGCCGTCGCGGCGGGCGCGGGTGCGCATCCGCGCCGGGTCGGAGCCGAAGTCGGGCTCGGTCAGGCCGAAGCAGCCGATGCGCTCGCCCGCCGCCATCGCGGGCAGCCACTCGTTCTTCTGCTCCTCGGTGCCGTACTTCCAGATCGCGTACATGGCGAGCGACCCCTGCACCGACACCAGGCTGCGCAGCCCGGAGTCGGCGGCCTCCAGTTCCAGGCAGGCCAGCCCGTAGGAGACGGCGCCGAGCCCCGCGCAGCCGTATCCCTTCAGGTGCATGCCGAGCAGGCCGAGCTGCCCGAACCGCCGCGCCAGCTCCCGGGCGGGGATGCGGCCGTCCTCGAACCAGTCGGCCAGGTGCGGGCGCAGCTCCTTGTCGCACAGCGTCCGCACGGTCGCCCTGATGTCGCGTTCCTCGTCGGTCAGCAGTCCGTCGACGGCGAACAGCGCCTCGGGGTGGATCGGTGTCTTCGCCACGGCACCCCACTCCACCACACATTGGATGCCGAATCCAGTAGTGATCATCGGTCCGGGTGCGACCTCGACGTCCTTCGGGCGGCCGTCGGTGCGACACCGACACCGTCCCGCGGCGCCGATCCCGGACGCCGTCGCCGAAAACGTCGGGCACCCGGGATGAAGACGCCCTGAAGCCGCAAGTCCGATGTTTTGCTTGGAGAGGGGCGAAGGGTAAGCTCCGCGCTCAGGCCACGATCGCGCTAATGCGCCGGGAGGACGTCCGTCGCCCGTGTCGGTGCCCGATCGGCCACCCTCCTCGAACGGCGAAGGAGGCACGGTGGACTTCACTGTCGACTGTCAGCCCAGTCCCGACGAAGTGATGCGGGCGGTCTGTCTGGGCGCGAAACGGCAGTTCAGACCCCTGCGCCTGACGTTGCCGACCGTAATGGTCGCGGTGGGGCTCCTGTGCCTTCTGGTCGACGCCATCGCCCTGGGCATCGGCATGTTCGCCGGGGCCGCCGTCGTCCCCCTCGCGCTGCGGTGGGCGGTCCGCTGGGTGGCCCGGCGGCAGCTCGGCTACCTGTGCAGGCCCACGACCGTCCACGTGACGAGCGACAGCTACGAGGTCCGGACCGATCAGTCCGCCGTGACGATGCGCTGGTCCCTCTTCGATCGGATCGACTCCACTCCGGAGTTCTGGCTGCTCTTCATGAACCGTCAGTTTGCGGCCTTCCTCCCTAAGCGGGTCTTCGACGACGAGCAGCGACGCCGGCTTGAAAGCCTCTTCGCAGCACGTCAGAAGACCGCAGCCGACCACGGCGCACGTTGACGGCCGACATGCGGCGCACCGTGGTCCGGCGGGTTGGAGAACGAGCCGACTGAGCGCCCTCCGCGCTCGTGAGAAGGGTGAACATGGAGCCGCATGTCTACGTCCCCCGGCTGCTGACCGACGCGGCGATGCGAGAAGTGCGCAAGATCGGGTTGCCGGTCGTCGTGGGAGGGGAGGACCCGCCGGAGCGGGCGGCGCTGCTGCGGGACGCCGCCGGGGCCGCCGCCGTCGTGTGCACGCTCACCGAACGGATCGACGCGGAGTTCCTGGACGCGGCCGGTCCCCAACTGAAGGTCGTGGCCAATACCGCGGTCGGGTACGACAACATCGACGTCGCGGCCGCGACCGAGCGCGGCGTCCGGGTCACCAACACGCCCGGCGTGCTCGACGGCGCGACCGCCGATCTGACGATGGGGCTCATCCTGGCGACGGCCCGGCGGGTGCTGGACGGCGACCGCCTGCTGCGCGAGCGGAAGCCGTGGGTCTGGGGGCCGCGCATGCTGCTCGGCCTGGACGTCAGCGCGGGGACGACGCTCGGCATCGTCGGCTACGGCCGGATCGGACGCGCCGTGGCCAAGCGGGCCCGCGCGTTCGACATGAAGATCGTGGCGACGCCGTCCCGGTCGGCGCCGCCGGACGACGACGTGGAGTTCCTGGAGCTGCCGGAGCTGCTGGAACGCAGCGACGTCGTCACCCTGCACTGCCCGCTGACGGAGCGGACCCGGCACCTGATCGACGCGGCGGCGCTGCGCCGGATGAAGCCGACGGCGATCTTGATCAACACCGCGCGCGGCGGGATCGTGGACGAGGACGCGCTCGTCGAGGCGCTGCGCTCGGGGACGATCGCCGCGGCCGGGCTCGACGTGTTCGAGGACGAGCCGCGCGTCGACCCCCGGCTGCTCGAGCTGCCGAACACCGTGCTGACCCCGCACCTGGGCAGCGCCGGCGTGGCGACCCGGGAACGGATGTGCCGCCTGTCGGTGGCGAACGCCGCCGCCGTCCTCGCGGGCGAGGAGCCCCCCACGCCGGTGAACTGACCGGCCGCACGGCACGTCCGAGACGCCCCTGTTTACGGCGCCGTCCGTCCGTCAAGAAGATGGAGAGAGATGAGCAAGCAGCTGCCCCCGTTCCATCTGGCGATTCCGGTCGATGACCTCGAGGCGGCCCGCGAGTTCTACGGCACGGTGCTCGGGTTCAGCCAGGGCCGCTCCGACGCCAGGTGGATCGACTGGAACTTCATGGGGCACCAGGTCGTCACCCACCAGGTCGGCGACGGGCCCTCGGACACGCCGCGCGACGCCGTCGCCGGGACCAATGCCGTGGACGGCCACCAGGTTCCGGTCCCGCACTTCGGGCTCGTGCTGCCCGTCGAGGAGTTCCACGCGCTCGCCGACCGGCTGCGCGCCGCCGGCGTCCAGTTCGTGATCGAACCGTACGTGCGGTTCAAGGGCGAGCCCGGAGAGCAGTGGACCATGTTCTTGCTCGACCCAGCGGGCAACGCCCTGGAATTCAAGGCGTTCGCCGACATGGACCAGCTGTTCGCCACTTGAGCCGCGGGGGGAGCGGCGGGCGTCCGCGGCCGGGCACGGTTCGGCGCCCGAAAGGACCGAGCCGGGCCTGTGCGTTAATGTCGTGCCATGGCGGACGGCGACTCGGTGCGGATCGACGTGTGGATCTGGGCGGTGCGGCTGCTCAAGACCCGTTCGATGGCCACCGCCGCCTGCCGCGCCGGGCACGTCCGGCTCAACGACAAGCGCGCCAAGCCGTCCTCGCTGGTCAAGCCCGGTGACGAGGTGCGCCTGCGGCACGAGGGACGCGAACGGGTCGTCGTGGTGCAGCGGATCATCCGCCGCCGCGTCGGCGCGTCCGTCGCCCAGGAATGCCTGATCGACAACAGCCCGCCTCCGCCGCCGCGCGAGCTGCTGATGCCCGTCGCCCGCCGCGAACGGGGCGCGGGCCGTCCCACGAAACGCGAGCGCCGCGAACTCGAACGGCTCCGCGCCCAGATGATGGCGCCCCACGTCAACCGCCACCTCCCCCGCTCGCGCAAGCGCAGCTGATCACGCCGGCGCCGGACGCGTCGGCCCGGTACGCCCGCGCGGCGCCGTTTCTGCTGGACGTGCACCGCTGACAGATCACGTCGCTGCCGACCACTGCGAGGCGGCGCTGGAGACGGCCTCGGTTGAGGACCGCGCCGACTAACAGGGAGCCGTGTTCGGTGTGGTGTTCGCACCTCCTGCCCCGCCACGGCCGGCGGGTGGCGTCGGACGCAGCGGGGTGGTCCAGATTCGGGATCGGTGGCTGACGGGGCCTTGGAGCGCGTCGGTCCAGGTCGGCCTTGTAGGTGCGCCGTCTCCGATGGACGTGCTGGTTCGGTGTGTGCCGTCTCTGAAGGTGTTGGCGGCGGAGTGGCCCGCGCGGATGGTCATCCGGTCGGCGGCGTTGGAGACCATCTCGGTTGATCGCGCCGGTGGGCAGGGAGCCGTGTTCGGTGTGGTGTTCTCACCTCTTGCCCCACACCGCCGGCGGTTGGCGTAGGACGCTGTCGGGCGGTCCAAATCCGGTGGTGGTGGCTGGCGCGACCTGCGGGCGCGTCTCCCAGGTCGGGTTTGTGGGTGCACCCGTTTCCGCTGGACGTCCCGGGTTGGGTGTGTGCCGTCTCTGAAGGTGTTGGCGGCGGAGTGGCCCGCGCGCGGGTGGTCATCCGATCGGCTGCGTTGGAAATGACGTTCGTGTTGGTGAAAGCCGTGTCGTGATGGACCGTGTTGGTGGCAGCCATGGTCGGTGAAGGGGCTTCGACCGCTATCCGCTTCCGGGGCCTCGTTAGCGGTGATGAGTGACGCGGCCTTCGCGTCGTCCAGTTGCGCACAGGTGTGAGCCCCGTTCGGCCAGACGTTGCGCAGAGCTGTGCCGAGTGAGCAGCGCATCGAGGCGGGCTGGTGCAAAACACGGCAGTCGGTGGTGGAGTCTTCGCATGCCGAGGCCGGGCCGACTGTCGTGTGGAGGCTGACGAGGTCGGAGTGGTGGTCCCTTGCTCGAGCTGATGGGGCGAGCGGGGCTCCTCGTGAGGAGAATCGGTCCGCTCTTCCCGGCATGTACGCCTCCTGAGCCGGGTAGCCCCTTCCGGCCACCACCGGCCGCAAGGAGTGGAGCGGGCCGGGCGGCGAGGTCTGGACGGGGCCGGGTGCCTGCGATGTCAGTGACTGGTGCTACATATAGTAGCGAAGTAATCACTGTATGCATCCAAGCGAAAGGGGGAGCCATGTCCGTGCTGTCCGGCCGCCTCGCGCTCCGCGGTCTGGTCGTGCCGCTCGTCTTCGCCGGCATCGCCGGTCCCGCCGCTCCTGCGCTCGCCAACCGTCCGGCGGAGCCGCGGCAGGCCGTGCGCGTCGACCCTCGTGAGGCCTTGTTGACCTGCACGTTCAAGACTCCGGCCGGGAAGCCGATGACCTTCCGCCCGGCGATCCGGTTGCGGCGCCAGCTCGTCACCACCCGCGCCACGTTGGTGCTGCGCGGCTGCACGTCCCTCACCGGGCGCCGGTCGCGCATCGCCTCGGGGGTCATCAAGCTGAGAGGCAGCGCCCTGGCGAGCTGCACCGGCGTCCAGGACCTGCGCGGCCGCGCCACGATCACCTGGCGCGATGCCGAGGGACGCCGGATCGCGAGGTCGATATTGCGTCCGGACGGCGCCGGGAGAAGCCGCCCGTCCACCAAGACCCCGTTGAACGGACGCGTCACCGCCGGCTATCTGGCAGGGCACCGGTTCCGCGGCACCGTGCGGCCCAGGGGGCGGCTGCTGCGCTGCTTCGGAGAGGGCATCCGCTCCGTCCATGGCAGCGGCCGCATCACCATCTATTGACCGGGGCGGACATCCGTCGTGCGTCCGTGCGGCGATGACCGAGCCGTCCGATCGGCCGCGACTGGAGCGCAGCGAGCGGTCGCACATATCGATGCCCTGTCCATGAGATGGCCGCAGCTGTAGGTGAATGCCGCTCGTGGCAGCACTGCGAGGTCGACAAGTGTCTGTCCCACCGTGCTCGCAACCGCGGCCGTGGTGCCCGCCGCTGCTTCGTGCACACCGCCGCCGGTCGACGCGGGGACGTGCAGGAGGGAACGGAGCGTCGTGCGGCCAGCGGTGTCTGCCGATGCGGGTTTCGCGTACTGGCCGTCGGCATCGCCGCGCCGGGTGGAGGCCGAACCTGGAAAAGGCCGTGCAAGAGCAGCGCCGTGGGGACCGGCGAGGGGCGGGCGGCTGCTCGCCGGTCCCTTCGCGGGTGACTGCGCGGTTCACGTGGCGGCGTGCACGGGGAGGGTGAACAGCCTCGCCGCGTTCTCGTGGCAGATCGCCTGACGCTGCTCCTCGCTCGGCGACACTTCGGCCACGGCGCGCAGGCCGTCGCCGACCACGTCGGGCAGCGGCGGGGAGTCGGTGCCGAAGAGGATCCGGTCGGAGCCGAACGCGGCGAGCGCCGCGCGCAGCGCGAGACGGCTGGGGGTGGCGGTGTCGACCCAGATCTGGCGCAGGAACGAGCTCGGCGGGCGGCTGATCGGCCAGCCGCGTTCGCCGTTCGGCCGTGCTCCGCCCCAGTGCGGCGCGCGGTAGGCCCGGTCGAGCCGTTCCACCATCAGGGCCAGCGCGCCGCCGCCTGCCGTGGCGATGATCCGCAGGCCGGGATACTTCTCCAGCCAGCCGCCGAAGATGACGCAGGCGACCCCCGCGGAGACGTCGTCGAACCGGCCGATGCCCTCCAGCAGCAGCGGGTCCGTCAGCCCGGCGCCGGCGGCGGGCCAGGCCGGGGCGTGCAGCATCACCGGGACGTCCTGCTCGGCGGCCATCGCGAAGAAGCCGTCGCAGCGCGGATCGTTCAGATAGCGTCCGGCGACGCTGGTGTTGATGATCAGCCCGACGAACTCCGGTTCGGCCAGCGTCCGGGCCGCGGCCTCCAGGTGCTCGTCGTCCGCGAAAGGGTCGACGTACACCAGGCCGCGCAGGTGGTCGAAGTGATCCGCGACGGTGCCGCCGAGCCAGTCGTGGAAGGCCCTCAGCTGGTCGACGGTCTGCGCGTAGTTGTCGACGCCGGGAATCGGCGCCATCACGCCGCCGCCGACCGGGCTGCCGACGATCGACATCCGCACGCCGTCCGCCAGCTTGCTCTCGATCATGCCGTCGACGTCGGTGAGGCTCGACGGCAGCGGGAAGCGCCGAGCCTTGTCCGGTGGGGAGATGTGCGCGTGGCAGTCAATGGTCATCGCTCGCCTCCTGAGGCGTTCTGGACGATGGGCGTCGGCGTCCCCCGGCGGCCCCGCGGCGACCGCCCGCGACGGCTCTGCCGCCCCGGCACCTTCACCGTCACGAATGCCGTGACGGGAGTGCGTCGTGCGCGCCGTCGCCTGACGGTTTCTCGGGCCGCTTGTGCGGGCCTGCGGTCGAACTGCACGGGCGTCCTCGCTGAGGTGCGGCGCTGTCCGAGCGGCCGACGGACCTGCGCCTCACCAGGCTGCCCTCGGCGTACGCCACGTGCCCGGGACGTCGCGCCGGCACCCGCGGGATCGCCCCGGCACCGGCGATCGGACGCAGCCGGCCCTCCAGCACCACCGCGTGCCCCGCAGGCGACGGTCGGCGGCCGGCGGCGGGCGGACGGCAGGCACTCGCGCCGCTCCTGGGACCGGCCGCGGCGGAGGACGGTGCCATGGCGCGGAACCGGGGACCGCGTCGAGCCGGTGCCGCGTGACGGCGTCCGCCGGGCCCGCCGCGGTCAGGCCATGGCCGCCTCGGTGGTGGCGCGCACCGTGAAGCGCAGCGACTGGCGTTCCGTCGTGTACTTGATCATGGGAGCGACCATCTCCCGGTGGGCGGGATCGCGTTCCCAGGCGAGGAAGGCGTCTTCGCTGGCCCACTCGCTGGTGATCAGCCACTCGCCGGGGTCCTGGGTGGACTGGCAGAGCTGGTCGCGCAGGTGGCCCGGAACCCTGGCCACATCCCAGCGGATCTGCTCGTAGGCCCGGCGGAACGCCTCCTGGTCCTCGGGTCTCACCCGGATGAAGAACAGGACGCGATAGCGGGTGCCGGAATCGTCGTGGCAGCCGGTGGAAGCCATATCGGCCCGCGAAGTCGTACTCATCGGCTCTTCTCCCTTTGCGGCCGGTGGGAACACCGGCAGAGGCGGCGGGACGGGCGGTCGCGGCGAAAACGCCGACCGCTCAATATGTCGAAGGCGGCGCACAGCGCCGACGTATGGCCGACAGTCGGCCGCATGCGGAGCAGCCTCCTGCCGAGCGGTGACTACCCTGCTGAACTGCGGCTAATCACGATGGGTCACCATCGGTCGCGATGTGTGACCGTGAGGGGGAAGATTCCCGAATGCCGGGGGTGGGTGGGCGCTTGGCGTGCGGGGGGGCAGCGCCGTCGGCACCCGAAAAGCCGCGGAGATCGTGCAGCCGTGCTTCCCCTGGTCGGGCCCTTGAGTGCAAGGGCCGCACCATTCCTGTCTCGTCGCCAAAGCGGCGGCGGTGTCACCTGGGAGATGGCAAGCGAGGCCAGGGCGAGGTGAAGGCCGCCAGGAGCGTCATGCGCGGCTAAAAAACCAGATGATTCAGATCTATTGCGACCTGTACCGTCCAATTTCGTGAGTGACGAGGCACAGGCATTGCTGCAGTCCGGCGACATTCCGGGGCTCCTGCGACATCTCCGTGCCCATGCCGACGGCATGGAGCCGGCCGAAGCGGCGCGTCTCATGGCGGAGGCGGCCGCCCGGTCCGGTTTCGAGGACCTCCGGGAGGCGGCCGTCGCCGTGGCCGCCGATCCGTCCGACCCGCAGAAGCTGTACGACTACGGGTACGCGTGCGTGGAACGAGGCGTCTCGTTCCTCGCGGTGCCGGCACTGCGCGCTGCGCTGGCTCTGGTGCCCGGAGAGCGGGCCCTGCTGACCGAGCTCGTGGCCGCGCTGGAGGACGAGTGGCGGCACGCAGAGGCCGTCGCCGTCCTGGACGAGCACGCCGCCGACCTGTGGCCTTGGCCGGACCGCTATCTGCTGGCGTACAACGCGCTCATGGCCGGTGACCTGGACCGCGCCTCGGTCGAGGCCGAGCGGCTGCCCGCGCCCGAGGACGACGGGTGGCTGCCCGCCCGGGACCGTCTCGCCAGGATGCTCGGTAGGGCCCGCGCGGTCCGTGCCGTCAGCCCGCTCGACACCCGTGACCTGCGTGGATGGCACTTCGCGCTCACCGGCGGAGTGCTGGCCACCCTGTCCCCGTTCGGGTTCGACGACGGCATGACGGGCCGGTACGCCTACATGGGCGACGGGTACGCCACCTGCCGTCGCAGCCTGGACAGGCTCCGCCTGATCCTGGCGGCGGCCGGACGCGAGCCCGCGGCCGTCGGCCTGCTCCCCGACCGGTCCAGCCGCATCCTCGGGCTGGCGGCCGCGGAGGTCCTCGGCCTGCCCGCCGAGCCGTTCGACCCGGCGCGTCCCGACGTCCTCGTCGTGGCCTACGACCTCAACGAGGCCGACCTCGACGAGGCCGCCGCACGCGGACTGTGGGAGCGCGCGCCGGGGCAGGTGCTGTTCGAGCACGCCACCTGCTGGACCGACCCGCCGCCGGTCAGCGCGGACATCAGCGGGTTCCTGCACCAGGCGGTGGCGAAGCCCTGGGGTGAGCGGCTCCGGTTCGACTCCGACAGCGGCAACGTGGAGCAGGTCCCGCCCGACGAGCGGCCCGCCGAGGAACTGGCCGCCGAGATCGTCGGCACCGCCCCCGCCGTGGAAGAGGGCGACGGTACCGCGCCCCCGGACTCCGACGGGGTGCTCAGCCGATTCGTCAGCGCCGTCCGCGACCACTGGCTGTCCGGCCCCCGTGACCGCGTCCGCTCTCCCGGCCCCGTCCCCAGCTCCCGCTTCCAATGACGGCCGGCGCCCGCCAGGGCGGCGGTTGGGCGCCTGCATACGGCATCGGAGCCGGCCGCCTGTCCTGGTCAGAGGCGCGGCGCCGGGTTGGGGGTGGCGGCCGGGGGTACTCATGACGGAGCACGGCAGCCGCGGCCCGGGCGGGACGCGGCGACACGGAACGATCATCGGGGGGCGCCGTGCGACTTCAGTGGCGGCGGCGTGTGCGCATGGTGCGGTGGCCGGCGGGGGTTCCGCTCGCCGTGTGGCGGTGGCTTCGCGGATCCCGGGGCGTACCGCGGCACCGGCTCCGCACGAGCGCGGTCGCCGAGATCGACCGGATTCCGGAGCGCGAGGGGGACCGGCTGCAGCATCCGCGGCACGGCGCCGGGCCCGCGTTCCATCGGCGCTACATGATGCGGATCTCCGACAGCCGCCTGAGCGCCGAGCAGCTGATGGGCCGTCTGTGCGACGACCTCAACGCGGCGTCACCGGTGGAGTTCGCGGTCTTCGACAAGACGTCGGGATCCGCCGGGTGCCTGGAGGTCGGAGACGAGTACGACGTCCACATGCCCGGCCCGTGGAACTGCCCGGTGCGCGTGGTGGAACGCGATCCGCTGTCGTTCCGCCTCGCGACCCTGGAAGGGCACATCGAAGCCGGGGAGATCGAGTTCCGGGCGGAGGACACCCCGCGCGGCGACGTCATGTTCACGATCGAGTCGTGGGCGCGGAGCGGTGACCGCCTGGCGGACGTGCTGTACGACAGGCTGCGCGTCGCCAAAGAGATGCAGCTGCATATGTGGACGCACTTCTGCTCCCGCGTCGCCGACCTGTCCGGCGGGCGGATGGCGGGCGACGTGGTCGTCCACACCGAGCGGGCCGAGGACGCGGGCGGCACGGGCGGCGTGCTGCCTTTGACCCGCGCCGCCTCCGCGGTGTCCGCGCGGATGTTCGCCTTGGCGGCGCGGCTGCGCGGGGGACGGCCGCTGCACCCCAGAGGGCTGGTCTTCGACGCCACCTTGCACCTGCACGGGACGTCCCGGCTGTGGGGCGTCCCGTTCCTGGACGACACGGCCGAGCTGCGCGGCATGGCGCGGCTGTCGCGGGCGGCGGGGCTGCCTCCGCCGCTGCCGGACGTGCTGGGGCTGGCGCTGCGGTGGGAGCAGCCCGCAGACGACCGCGCGGAGGAGGCGTGCGTCGCGGAACTGCTGCTGGCCAGCACCGGGCAGGGCCTGCTGGGCCGCCACCTGCTGCGCCCCAGGTGGAGATGGGTGCCCGCGTTCTACGGTTCCCTGCTGCCGTACGCGGTCGACGGGCGGCGCCTCTTCCTCGGCGCGGTCGCGCGGCCCACCCGGACCGTCCCGGCCGACCACGCGGCCCTCGCCCGCGCCGTCGACGAACGGCCCCTGCTGCTGGACCTGGTCTTGGCCACCGAGTTCGGGTCGTGGGAACGGTTCGGCGGCCTCGTCCTCACCGGCCCGGCGCGCAGCGACGACAGCGCGCCGACCCGCTTCAACCCCGCCCGGCACCCGATTCCGGGCCTGCCGCCCGCCGGGCCGCTGCAGCGGATCCGGGGAGCGACCTACACCGCCGTCCAAGAGGCCGTCGGCCCCGCCGACGCCGTCAGGCTCTGAGCGTCCCGCACACCGTCAGGCCATGAGCGAGAACACGAGAGAGGAGCGGCGCTTGCGGCGGCTGCACGCCGAACTGCGGCACCGGACGCTCAACTTCGATCCGGCCAGGCCGCCCGAGAAGACCGGGGACGCCGGCTGGCGCGTCGACGACTACCGGCAGCCGCTGCCCGCGGAGCCGCCGGGCCCGCCGCTGCCCGACGGAAGCTGGGCGATCGCCCGCCGTCTCGTCCGGGACTACCAGTTCGCCGATCCGGCGATCATCCGGCGCGTCTGCGGGGCGGGCCGCCCGGAGCCGGGCCGCGACATGCTGCTCGACGCCCGGTTCTACGGGTTGCGGTTCCCCCTTGGGGTGCGGGTCGGCGAGGTCATCGACGGCGTCGTCGAAGAGGACGGACGCCGCGCCAGGGTGTGGGGGTGGAACTACCGGACGCTCGAAGGGCACCTCGAACGCGGCCAGATGGACCACCAGGTGCGCAAGTGGCTGGACACGGGCGAGGTCGAATTCCGCGTCCACGCCTATTCGCAGGCCGCGCCGATCGCGAACCCGGTCGTGCGCCTCGGGTTCACGCTGTTCGGCCGCGTCATGCAGGTCAGGTACCACAGGCGCGCGTGCCGACGCATGGAGCAGCTGACCACCGCCGCGTTGGCCGAGCGGCGGCGCGCGGCCGGAAAGGGAGCGGAGTGATGGCAGCAGAACGTCAGACGTACACCTTCCGCTTCTCCCCCGCATACCGGCTGGCGGCATTGCCGTTCGGGGTCACCCCCGCGTCCGCATGCGTCGTCGTCACGGACCGCCACCTGGGCATCCGGTTCGGGCCGTGGCGCCTGGTGACGCCCTTGGACAACGTCGCGGACGCGGAGGAGGTCACCGGCCCCTACGCCTTCCTGAAAACCGCCGGCCCCGCCCACCTGTCGCTCGCGGACCGCGGCATCACCTTCGCCACGAACCGCGACGGGGGCGTGTGCATCCGATTCCGCACCCCCGTCCCGGCGATCGACCCCCTGCACCTCATACGCCACCCGACGGCGACGGTGACGGTGACGCATCCGAAGCTCCTCGCCGTCCGCCTCAGCCCGCCGTCCGGCTGAGCCGCCCGCACGCCGATCAGCTGCGGACGGCGGGGGAGCCGGGATTGCGGGCGGCAAAGACGGTTGAACGCCTCGAAACGGGAAGGCTTGGCGACAGGCCGGGCGTCCATCGGACGCCTGCCGATCACGGGCGCCAGGAAGAGCTCATTCGTCGACGCCCGTGGACGGGCGTTCGTGCGCCTCTCCAGCGCAGGTGTGGAGGTCTGAGATGGCTGAGCGGAGGTTGCGTTCGCTGCGTCCGCTCAAGCGCGGCCCGGCCCAGGGGCGCGGAGCGGGCGACGACCGGGCCGAGGCGCCGGAGCGGTCGATGGACCCGCGGGGCGACGCGGCCGGCGTCGAGGTGGAGAACCGCGTCATCGACAACGCCATCTACCGGGACGGGCGGCGCGTCGACTCTCCCCCTTCCCTGGCCGACACGATCAAAAGGCTGCGCGACACCGACGGCGCCATGGCGTGGATCGGGCTGTACCGGCCGGCCGAGTCGCAGCTGCGGTCGCTGGCGGCGGAGTTCGGCCTGCACGAGCTGGCGTTGGAGGACGCCATCGTCGCCCATCAGCGGCCCAAGTTGGAGCGCTACGGGGACACCCTGTTCGCGGTCCTGCGCTCGGCCAGGTACCTGGACGAGGCGGAGGAGGTCGACTTCGGCGAGCTGCACGTGTTCGTCGGCCGCGACTTCGTCCTGACGGTCCGCCACAGCGAGGCGCCCGACCTGGCCGTCGTCCGGCGCCGCCTGGAGGCCGACCCCGAGCTGCTCAGGCGCGGCACGGAGGCCGTGCTGTACGCGATCCTTGACGCGGTGGTGGACGGCTACGCGCCCGTGGTCGCCGGACTGCAGAACGACATCGACGAGATCGAGACCGAGGTCTTCCGCGGCGACCCCACGGTGTCGCGCCGCATCTACGAGCTGTCGCGCGAGGTGATCGAGTTCCAGCGCGCCACCCACCCCCTCCTCGGGATGCTGGAGGGGCTGACGGCCGGGTTCGCCAAGTACGGCACGGACGAGGAGCTGCAGCGGTATCTGCGGGACGTGGCCGACCACGCCACCACGGTCGTGGAGCGGGTGACCGGGTTCCGGCAGATGCTGGCCGACATCCTGACCGTCAACGCCACCCTGGTCTCCCAGGCCCAGAACGAAGAGATCAAGCATCTGACCCAGGCCAGCTACGCCCAGAACGAGGAGATCAAGAAGATCTCCGCCTGGGCGGCGATCCTGTTCGCGCCCACCCTGATCGGGACCGTGTACGGCATGAACTTCGACCGCATGCCCGAACTGCACTGGATCCTGGGGTATCCGTTCGCGCTGGCGCTGATGGCCGGCACCTGCGTCACGCTGTACCTGGTCTTCAAACGCCGCAACTGGCTGTGACCGCCGCCCGTCCCCGAGACGCCCGGGAGGCGCGGCGGTGGACGTCCAGCGGCCCCGAGGCGGCGCGATCGCGGGTGTACGGCTGGATGACCTTCGGTGAACAAATGGCGGCAATCGTTTAGAAAATGTTCATTCCGTATTCGCGGAAGCTTTCGCGGACGCGCCGGCCTGGCCCTTCGGCGTCCCGGCTAAAGTAGGGCCCGCTTAGTGCGATTCATTGGTCCGTCCATCCGGCGAAAGTCAGTACTGTCTCTGCCGGCTCCACAGAGATGGGCCTCAGGGGGCGCGACGCTTTCCCCTGAGCGCGCGTCCGCCCAGGTCCGGTGGACGGCCGTGCCCGCGTCGCGGCGTACACCGCTGAACGAAGACGAGGATCATTGTGAACATCCTGGAAGCGGTCGTCCTCGGTGCAGTGGAGGGGCTGACCGAATTCCTGCCGATCTCCAGCACCGGACACCTGACGATTCTGGAGAGCGTGTTCGGACATTCCCCCGACGATCCCGACATCACCGCGTTCACCGCGATCATTCAGGTCGGCGCCGTCCTGGCGACCCTGCTGTACTTCCGCGCCGACTTCGCCCGGCTGATCGCCGCGTGGGCGCGCGGCGTGGCCCGCCGCGAGTACCGCGACGACCTGGACTACCGCCAGGCGTGGGCGGTCATCATCGGCACGATCCCCATCGGCGTCGTCGGCCTGCTGTTCAAGGACCAGATCGAGACGACGCTGCGCAGCCTCTGGTTCGTCGGGGCGGCGCTGATCCTGTGGAGCGGCGTCATGTACTACGCCGACCGGACCGCCGCCCAGGACAGGATCGAAAAGGACGTGACCTGGAAGGACACTCTGATCATCGGGGTAGTCCAGTGCCTGGCGCTGATCCCCGGCGTGTCCCGGTCCGGCGCGACGATGTCCGCCGGGCTGCTGCGC
The DNA here is from genome assembly GCF_001552235.1 of Actinomadura rubrobrunea NBRC 15275. NCBI lineage: Bacteria > Bacillati > Actinomycetota > Actinomycetes > Streptosporangiales > Thermomonosporaceae > Actinomadura > Actinomadura viridilutea. Next base: position 53,886 of record NZ_BCQU01000012.1, read on the forward strand.
GGCCTGGACCGCGTCACGGTCACCAAGCTGTCGTTCTACCTGTCGGTCCCCGCGCTGGCCGCCGCCGGTGCGCTCCAGCTCGTCACCGAGTTCGACGCCATCTCCAAGGGCGTCGGCTGGCCCGCGACCATCACCGCCACCGCGGTGAGCTTCGCCGTGGCCTACGTCGCGGTGGCCTGGCTGCTGAAGTACGTCGCGAAGCACACCTACAGCGTCTTCGTCGGATACCGGCTGGTCCTCGGCGTCATCGTGCTCACGCTGGCCGCCACAGGCGCGGTCGCCGCGTCCTGATCTCGCACGTCGGGGCCGGCCGCATGGCGGCAGCCCGGCAGCCCGACCGGCGTCGGTCGCGGACGTCTGCCTGGCGCTTGCCGTGGTGAGGGCGCTGCAGATGGCGACGGGCGCTGGTGGTCGCCGACCTGCGGGGCCTCCTGGTGCCGCCGGGCCACGGGGACGCCCGTACGACATCACCGCCCGTCCCGTCGGCGCCCAGGCTGTTTGCAGCTGCGCCGCCGGCGCCACACCGTCCGCTTCATTACCCCGGCCCTGCTCAGCCAGGTCGCCCCGCGCCGCCCCGGCTGGCGCCGCCACGTGGTCGCCGCCCTGTTCCTCAGCATGATCCTGCTGATGGTGATTCCTCCGCACCGACCGCGCCTGGATCACCGATATCGCCCGCTTCGCGCTGGTCGGGGTGGTGGCGTTGCCGGCCAGCCACAGGTGCTCGACGCGGCCGCGTGGCCGTGGCCAAGCGGCGGATCAGCGCCTCGCGCGCGGGCCGGGGCAGTCGCAGGTACTGCGCCGACCCCAGGTCGAACTGCGCCGGTGCGGGTTCCCAGGCCGTGACGTCGGCCCGCTGTGACGTCCACGCCGGCCTCGTCCGCGTGCCGGGCGGCCCTGTCCAGCGCGGCCTGCGCGACGTCGACCCCGGTGACCTTCCAGCCGCGCGAGGCGAGCCAGATCGAGTCGGCGCCCTCACCGCTGCCGACGTCCAGCGCCCCCCTACCGGGCGGAAGGCCGGCGGCGGTGGCGACCAGCTGCGGATTGGGTTCGCCGCTCCAGACCCGTTCCCCCGACCCGTACCGCTCCATTCCCAGGCGTGAGCATTTCATCTGGTTGGTTGCGCTGTTGGGCTGTGCGGTCCGCGCCGCTATTAGCCGGGCCACCGACCGCGCCGAACTGCGCCTTCTGCGCTGAGCGAAGGTGCTCCCATGCCGCCGCACGGCAGCACCCCTCCACTTCACGACCGCATGACGGCCTCAGACGCCGACCAGGTGTCCCCACCACTCGGCGCCCACGACGCCGTGGCATGCCTGGTCCTACGCCGCTACGACGAAGCCCGCCTACGCCTGTCCGGAGCCGTCCCCGTAGCCTGACCCACCCACCAATGACCATGCGCGCTCTGCACGTCGTTCGGCGTTGACCTCGACCGCGCTTGAGGTTGCAGGCTGACAGGTGACTGGGAAGCGGGCTGCGGGGGCGTCCACCGACCCGTGCGTCTCGGAGCCCGTGACCGTCGTCGCACAGACGGTCCGGCTGGGCCGCGGCGGGCGTCGCCTGTGGGGGTGATGCCCGCATGCGGCCGGAGTCGCTCGTCCAGCTGGTTTCGCCCGGGCGAGTACGGCGGCACCCAGTCGGCCGTGACCCGACGTCCACCGAGAAACGCCAAGGGGAGCACGATGGTGAACGTTCTGTACATCTCGCGGACCCGCATCGACGGTGAGTGGGTCCCGATCGAGAACTACTCGCGGGACTTCACCGTGACGGCTCCCGACGCGGTCAGACCCGGCGAGGAGTTCACCGTGCGGTTCGCTTCGGCCCCGATCCTCGCCGTGGCGGCGTTCAACAAGCAGCTGACGGATCTGCGAGTGGCGTATCGGGTGACCGGTGCGGGCACCGTCGTCACATACCGGCTGGAAGGCGGGACGAACACCGGCGACGCTCGGTTCTGGGTGGAGCGGAACGGCACGGATCTGGTCGTGCGCTCCGACGGCGCCTTCCCCGGCGGAGTGGAGTTCGACATCCCCGACCTGGTGGTCACGGTGCGGGCGGGCAGCTCGGGCGCTGTGACGACGTCGCCTGGTGGGTCGAGCTTCGAAGCCCCGGCTTTCTACTGGTTCCGCGAGCAGACCACCACCGGGTCGTGGGACCCGTTCGAGAACTACGTCGACCCGGCCGCGCCCGTCACGTTCACCACGACCGCCATCGAATCCTCCTAGCCGCCCGCGCAGCGCCGTCCTGAGCGCCAGGCAGGGCGGCCTGGATAGTGAAGCTTCGCAACGCTGGCCTGCCCAGGGGAAGACAGCAGGTGCTGGAACGCCTCGGCACCGAGACCGGCTTTGAGCGCGACGTGCCGTACGCCGACCGGGGCCGGGCCGACGGAGGCCGTCGCTCGCAAGAGCGGGGTGCGCGGTGTGCCGACGACGGGCCTCCCGTGTCGGCCGGCCATACCCCCGCTGAGCTGCGACGCTGCTAGAGGCCGGCTTGCAGGACGCACGCGCCGGACGCCCCGGCGACCGGTGACCGGCCTGGACGACACATCGACGTCGGCATCGCACTGCCCGGGCATGCACCCTGGACCGACGCCAGGGCGCTCGAAGCTGGAGGGGCGTCCGGGAAGCCTCGTCCATCAGCCGGTCCTGGCAGCACCGGGCGGATCGCCTCGCGGCGATCCGCCCGGCACGCGCGCCCGGGTCACTCGGTGCGCAGATGCTCCGGAGCGGCGGCGCGGGAGAGGAGGCGACCGGACGCGGCGGTGACGGCGGCCGCGGCCGCGACGGCGAGGGCGACCATGAGCAGGGCCCGGCCCACCGTCCAGACGACCATCAGCGGGCTCGGTCCGATGACGAGCTCCGGCGCCATGCCGAGGAGCGTGGCCAGGGCCGCGACGGCGCACACCGGGGTCGCGGCGATGAGGGTCTGGCGCGCCGCCGCCCGGCGCAGGGACGCCATCGGGACTCCGGACGCGGCCAGCACCGCCATGGAACGGCCGTTCTCCAGCAGCGCCTCGGCCCGGTGCACCACCAGCGCGGTGACCGCCACGAGCAGCGCGAACAGCAGCGCCGCATAGGTCAGGCCGAAGCTGACCAGCCAGAACGATCCGATCGGCGCGTCCGCCGTGGAGGCGTTGTGGAACACGTCCCACTCGATGACGCCGGCGCCCGTGCCGAAGGCGACCACCAGGCCGACGACCGCCATGGTGCGGCCCGTGGCGCGGGGGTCGCCCTCCAGGGCCCGCGCCGCCAGCAGTGTCTCGGGGGTGCGCGCCCGGCGGGCGGTCAGGCGGGCCGCCTCGAGAACCAGACGGCTCGAGCCGGTCATGACACCGAGAAGGGCGGCGGCGGCGCCGAGGAACAGCAGCGAATGGCCGAGGTCCAGCCACGGGACGAACGTGCTGACCACCATGAGCGCGACGCCGGCGGCCAGCGGGATCAGGGCGGCGCGGCGCGGCCGGGGACGGGTGCCGCGCCGGGCGACGTGCAGCGGCGAGGTGACGACGTGGCGGGACACCAGCAGGCTGACCGCCGCTGCGGCCGCCGCCACCAGGACGAGCACGAACGGAACCACCCAGAGCGCGATCGCGTACCGCCCGGTGTGGTGCACCCCGAGCGCGGCCATCGCCGCCCGCTGCGCGCACACGTAGGCGATGCCCCCGCTGACCGCCCCCGCCGCGCCGATGCGGACGGCCTCGACCGCCGCCAGCCGCCTGACGTCGCCGGGCGTGGCGCCCGCCAGCCGCAGCGCAGCCAGCCGCCGCTCCTGCGTGGCCTGCGCGACCCGTCCGCTCTGGTGCACCAGCGCCAGCACCGGGATGACCAGCAGCACCAGCGCCAGCGCGGTGCCCGGCCGCAGCCCCTCCTCGGCGACCAGCCCGGCCCAGTCGGTCTGCACGGTGCCCCGGATCATCACCAGGTTCACCGCGCCGAGCATCAGGAACGTGGTCAGCGCGGCGCAGCAGGCCAGCAGCCGGCGCCGCCGCCGCTCGGCGCGGGAGGCGCCGCGCGCCAGCATCGCGGCGATGCCGAACGGCATGCGCGTCCCTTCCCCGGTCACCGGGCCACCGCCGGGACGTCGGACACGACGCCGTCGCGCACCACGACCTCGCGGTCGGCGTAGGCGGCGATCCGGTTGTCGTGGGTGACCAGGACGACGGTGGCGCCGCGCTCGCGGGCCGCCCCGAGCAGCAGGCCGAGCACCTCCTCGCCGGTGACGCTGTCGAGCGCGCCGGTGGGCTCGTCGGCGAAGATCACCGCGGGTTCGGTGGCCAGCGCCCGGGCCACCGCGACCCGCTGCGCCTGGCCGCCCGACAGCTCGCCGGGCCGCAGCGCGGCGCAGTCGCCCACGCCGACGCGTTCCAGCCACTCCCGCGCGGCGGCGGAGGCCTCGGCGCGGTCGGTCCCGCGGAACATCAGCGACACCGCCACGTTCTCCTCGGCGGTCAGCTCCGGCACCAGACCGCCGAACTGGAACACGATGCCGAACGCCTCGCGCCGCAGGCGGGTGCGGGCGTCCTCGTCCAGTTCGTCCACGCGGGTCCCGCCGTAGTGGATCTCGCCCTCGTCGGGGACGACGATTTCGGCCAGGCAGTGCAGCAGGGTGCTCTTGCCCGAGCCGCTCGGGCCGGAGATCGCCACGACCTCTCCGGCGTCGATCGACAGGGAGGCGTCGCGCAGCGCCCGGGTGCGGCCGAACGTCTTGGCGACGCCGCGCGCGTGCAGCAGGGGACTCATCGGCTGATCTCCTTGGTCAGGTCGGCCAGGCGGCGCACGGCCAGTTCCATCCACCGCAGGTCGGCGTCCAGGTGCAGCAGGGCGTAGTCGGCGGCGAGCACCTCGGCGACGGACGCGCCGGGAGCGGTCTTGGCGCGGGTCAGCTCGCGCATCCGCTCCAGGTGGGCGGCGCGCTGCCGGTCCAGCCCGGCGCGTGCGTCGCCGCCCGCCACCAGTGCCATGACGACGCGGCTGAACAGCGCGCCGCCGACGTAGGGCAGAGGCGGTTCGGTCTCGGCGAGCCAGGCCCGCATCCGCTCTTCGCCCTTGGGCGTCAGCTCGTACACCGTGCGCTCGGGCCCGTTCTCCTGGACGACCTCGGCGACGGCCACGAGCCCGTCCCGCTCCAGGCGCTGCAGCGTCGAGTAGACCTGCCCGTACGGCAGCGGCTTGGCCCCCGGGAGCCGCTCGTCGTGTTCCCGCTTGAGCTCGTATCCGTGCTTGGGGCGTTCGGCGAGCAACGCCAGCAGGATCTGCGGAGTCGACATGGGCGCGACTATACACTCGATGTATATACCGAGTGAATAGCTGGCCGACCTGGGCTTCCTTCCTGGCTTCGCCTTCCGTGGCGGGGGTGGGCTTCCTGGAGAGGGCCTTCCGGGCGCGGTTCAGGTCTTGAGGCGTTCCACTCGGCGATGACGACTGCGGCGACCGCGCGCCGGAGAAGTCGACCAGGGCGCGGCACTCGGACATGAACGCGTCGAGGCCGAAGACCAGCATGATCCCGGCGGCCGGGACGGTGCCGACGGTGCACAGGGGCGCGGGCAGCGCGATGAATCCGCCGTCCGCGACCGTTCGCCGTGTCTCACGGCCACGACATGATCGACGCCCGGGACCGGCTGCCCGCCACCGAGCAGGAATCCGTCGGTGTCGGCGTGGGCGGCGACGCCCCGGGTGACGGCGCAGATTCACCTATCGCAGATCCGCCTATCCCTGAAACCCCGCGCGTGACTGGGGCTCGGATCCGCTGCACTGCGGAGGCGCCTGTACGCCACCGCCCGACCGTGTGCTTCTGACCCACGCGGCTCTCTCCCCGACCCGGTGGGCGGGGCGGGGAGAGAGCGATACACGACTCGGGGTGTAGGTGATTTGTCCCCGAAGGCGACCGTGCGTGCTGCAATGGGTGTTAAGGGCGAATGTGGCGCGGAGTCGAGGAGAGATGATCATGGGCACACCGGCTGCCGACGTGTGGATCGTGACTCACGATGGTCGTGACTTGGTCCGGGCTGATGCGATCGTGTTGATCCGTTTAGACGACACCGGTCGGCTGACAGCGCAACTGAGGGATGAGGCGAGGGTCACCGTGGCCCTGTTGGAGGGCTCGGCCTCTGGCCGCCCGCCCGCTGATTTTCATCGTCAGCTGATCCGGATGGTGTCCGAACTCGCGGATTCCAGTGGCGCCCAGCTCGTCCGTGCGCAGAGGGACCAGCATGGCTGGCATTGGGTGAGCGAGACGTTGTAGGGCCCCGGGTGGTCCCTGAACGGGAACCGATCGCGCTGAACGTCAGTCGTGGCGGCCGTTCGGCCGTTGATACCTGGCGCTCATGGCGTGGAAGACCTTCTTCGGTTCCCACCGGGTGTCGTCGAGCATGCGCACGACACCGTAGGAGGCGATGTCACGGTCACGGGGCTTGTCGTAGTTGGCGAAGGCGAACCACAGCGCGGTGTCGACGCCTTCGGCCTCGAAGATGTCGAGCAGTTCGTCGAGGTAGCGCACCTGCTCGTCCTCGTCCGGGACCGCCCCCGGCGGCGGCTGCCAGGCCATGCCGCCCAAGTCGCCCGCGCCGCGGTAGGCGCACGTGCCGTACTCGGTGATGGCGACCGGCTTGCCGTGGGAGAAGAACTCGCGCAAGTGGATGCGGAAGTCGTCGGCGTTCTGTGCCGATCGGTAGGCGTCGACGGACACCACGTCGAACGGCTCCCAGTCGACGGGTTCCCAGGGACCGGACGCGTAGGTGACCTTCCCGCCGAAGTGCCGGCGCACCGTCGCCGCGGCTTCCGCGAGGAATTCGTTGAGGCGCTCGATCGCAGGCCCGAGAGAGGCCCACCACTGCAGGTCGGCGTTGACCATGGCGTGGAGACGGTCGCGGTAGGTGTCGCCGGGAAGGAAGCCGCGACCGAAGGCGCTGAGTTCGCATCCGGTCACGAACACCACCTCCGCGCCGCTCTCGCGCACGGCCTCCGCGCGCCGCGCGCAATCGGCGAAGAACGGCAGGACGTCCTCCGGTGGGACGTCGATCGGGAACGGGGAGAACCACACTTCGAGCCCGGCGTCGGCCGCGTGCCGCGCCGCGACGCTCAGCCGTTCGGCGTCGCGTCCGGAGATGCGCACGGCGTCGCAATGCAGGTCGCCGGCGATCACCGCCATCTCGGACCGGACATGCTCGGGGTCGAAGGTCTTCCGAGTGAGCTGGGAGCCGGGGAACGTTCCGGTGTCGTAGTTGATGCCTCGTGCGCGCACGTCAGCGCCTTTCTATGCGTTCGAGTCCGTTTTCCAGTAGGTCGAAGGCCAGTTCGACGTCCTTGGCCAGCGCGCGGCGGGCGTCCTCGGCGGAGGCGCCGTCCAGAAGGCGCTGGAAGTACGTCTCTTGGAGAGTGAGCAGGGACGCGGCGATCTGGGCGGCCATGAGAGCGGCGGCCGTTGGGCCGTACTCGTCGGCCAAGACCTGTGCCAACGCCTGGCGCTGCTGGTAGAGCAGCGCGTTCGCGGCGCTCTGCAGCGTCGGGCTGTCCTGGATCACGCGCACCCGGGCGAGAAGCGCGTCGCGGTCCGCCTCGGGGATCTGCCTGGCGGCGAACGCGCGGAAATGCGCTCGGAGGGCGTCCAGGAACGTCTGGCCGTCCGGCCGCGAGGCGACGATCCCGGCCAGGTCGTCGTCGCCGACGCCGTGCAGGGCGAGGGACTCCTTGGTGGGGAAGTAGGCGAACAGCGTCGCCTTCGCCACCTCGGCGGCCTCGGCGATCTCGTTCACCGTCACCGCGTCGTAACCGCGCTCGGTGAACAGCCGCAGCGCCACCGCGGCGATGCGCCGCCTGGTCTGCTCCTTCTTGCGCTGGCGTAGCCCTGTCACACGGCCACCATAGCCATACTCGGTTCAAAACTGAACTCGGTCTAGCTATCGCCGGGGCTGACCTGCCCGCCAAGGGATGCCATCCAGGACGTCAGTCGTACGGCCCTGCACGGCTCACCAGCCGTCCAAACCCCCTAGGCGTGGCGCCCCCGGTCCCAGCGCGACTCGGCAACAGCTGAAAGCTGCGCCGTGGAGGCGAGTCCATCGCCTTGGCAGCTGCCAGGATCACGGCTTGTCGCCAGGACGTTCTGCCCGTCCGGGACGCCCGCTGCGCTGAGCGGCCTGGGGCGCGGCGGAGTCGCTCACACCGACCAGGTGAGAGGCAGGGTGTCCAGGCCGAGCACGAGACTGGCGTGTTCCATGGGCTGAGCGCCGTCCGGGATGCGGTAGTCCGGGATGCGGCGGTGCCACTCCTCCAGGGCGACCCGCAGCTCCAGGCGCGCCAGGTGGGCCCCGAGGCAGCGGTGCGGGCCCGCGCCGAAGGCGATGTGCCGGTTCGGCCTGCGGTCGAAGTCGACGGTCTGCGGGTCGCGGAACGCCCGCGGGTCGCGGTTGGCCATCATGAGCGGCAGCATCAGCATGTCGCCGGCGCGCATGGGGCAGCCGTGGACCTCGGCGTCGACGGTCAGCTTGCGGGCCGGAAGCACCAGCGAATAGGCGCGCAGCAGTTCCTCGACGGCGTCGGGGATGATCTCGGGGTCGGTCACGATGCGGGCGCGGTCGGCGTCGTGGCGGGCCAGGTGCCAGAACGAGTACGACAGCTGGGCGGTGACGGTGTCCAGCCCGGCCATGAACAGCAGAACGCACAGCTGCAGCAGCTCGCCGTCGGTGACCGGCCTGCCGTCCGGCTCGAACGCGATGGCGGCGCTGACCAGGTCGTCGCGGGGGTCGGCGCGCCGTTCGGCGATCAACTCTTGGAAGCAGGCCGCCACCTTGCCCATGGCCTCGACGCGTCCCTCCCCGGACGAAGGCGGGTGCAGGATCGCGTACTCCCACTCCAGGAACTCCTCCAGCCGATCCGTGGGCAGCCCCATGAACTCCAGGAACACCGTGGTGGGGAAGCGGCGGGTGAAGTCGGCGACGAAATCGCACGACCCCTTGTCGGCCAGGCCTTCGATCAGTTCGATGCATCGGTGCCGGATGGCGCCCTCCATCGCGGCGGCGCGGGCGGGCGTGAACAGCGGGCGCAGCAGCCTCCGCCACGCGGTGTGCTCCGGCGGATCCAGCATGATCGGAATCCACTGGTGGGGCGGGTTCGGGTCCATGACGGAGATCGCGCGGCTGGAATGGGACGCGACATCCTGGTAGGCCGCGAGGATGTCCTCGTGTCGGGTCAGCACCCAGAATCCGTGCCCGGCTTCACTTCGGAACGCCGGGTACCGCTCACGGAGATCGTCCAGCATCCGATGGCTGGTGCCCGCCGGGCGGGGTTCACCGTAGGGGTCGAAGACGATACTGGGATGGCTCATCCGCGGCCTCCTTCGCGTGCGGCGCCGCACAGGTAGCAGTTGAGTTGTGCCCCGACCGTCCGACAGCGGGAACGGCACCGCATGCAGGCTTCCCAGCTCGGGCCGCCGTTTCAGCAGGTCGACCGGACAGCTGTCCCTCGCCGACCAGGCGATGGCCGTACAGCCGCGTCACACTGGGGCGACAAACATCGACCCCTGCCGACACCCGCTCCGACGTCACGCTCTCCTCAGCCCTGGGGACCGATCAATGAACTCGAGCTTAGGAGCTTTATCGACTTATGGAGCAGATGTCTGATTGCGGACATCCCTATCCGGCAGGGCGCTGCCCAGCCCCGAACCATTCGCGCCGATCCCGGCGACGGCCACAAGGCTCGTCCGCCCCACTGAACGATCGTGAAATCCCCGACTGTGATGCGGACCGCCTGCCGTCCTATCACTCGGGCAACCGCCGCGGGTGGGTGCAGGAATGGGCCAATACGATGGGAGATCACGTTCGAGCGGAGGTCGGCGGCACACCGCAACAACGGGGTCGCCCTCATCGACTGCGGTGAAACCGGAAGAAGCTCGCCCACAAGGCTGACGAAGGGCACGGAATGGAGCTCAAGGGCTTTCGCATCGTCGGCTTCTACCGGGAGCAGGGCCACTTTCGGGGGATCGACCTCCCCTCCATCCGCGACGCGGCCCCGGACGTTCGCCTTGATGACTTGCCCCGGGTGCACAAGTACCTGACGGAGGCACACTGGGTGACGCTGGTGATGGAGGCAAGCGAGGACCTGCTCGCCGGCGAGCTGCGCGAGGGCGAACCCGAGCTGGCCGGCGGCCCGTCCCTGCACAGTGACGGGACCTGGGTGTGGCCCCACGACCTGGCCTACTACGTCCGCAAGTACGGCCTGGCCCTGCCGGGCGACTTCCTCGACCACATCAGAGCGCAGCGGTACGAGCCCCCCGAGCTCACCCGCCTCCAGAGGATGCGTCTCAACCAGTGGGCCGCCCACGTGTACGCCTGACCGCGCCGCCCCGTCCACCCGCCGCGCGGCGAACCAGGAGCCAACGGTCGCCGAGCTGCAGACCGTCAACGATGTGATCGCCGTCTACCGGCGGGCACTCTCCGCCACCGCTGCCGGCTGTACCGCGGCCCACAGCTAGTGGCGCCACCTGAGCCGTCCATCCGCCATATCCGGCGGTCCTCCAAGGAAATCCGGGGCGGTTCAGTCGAGGGCGGTCCAGTTGAGGAGGTTGTGGAGGCCCTCGAGCACCGTGTCCTTGTATTCGACGTCGGTGACCCGGATCTTCATGTACCGCGTTCCAGAGAACACCCAGTAGTCGTTCCGCGCGCCCGGCACGGGCAGCACCGCGTCGATCTTCTGTCTGAAGTCGGGGAACCGGTTGAACGTGCCGGTCCACGCGTCGAGGCCGGAGGGGCCGTAGGTGGCCTGGCCGCCGGGGCCTTCGCCGTCCAGCCGGGTCCGGACGTACTGGTCGCCGGCGAACACCCAGTACTGGGTCGGGTCGTCCGGCGTCGGCATCACGGCGTCGATGCCCTTGGCCGTCAGCTCGCCGAAAGCGTTCTTCCAGTCGGTGAGCGGCCTCGGCCCCGCCACGAGCGTGTCCTCGTACTTCTCGCCGGACTTGGTGAGCCGGATCCGGATGTACCGGCTCCCGGAGAACACCCAATACTCGTCGGCGGACCCCGGCACTGGTAGCGCCGCGTCAATCTTCTTGCGGGACTCGGGAAGGTTCTCGAACGTGTCGTCCCATTCCTTGAGCCGCATGACGGCCGTGTGGCGCCTCCTCACCGGGTAGTCCGACTTCGCGGCGCGGAACCGGATGAAGGTGTCATCAGAGAACATCCAGTAGTCGCCCGGGGCAGTGGAACCCGGATCGCCCGGAACCGGCATGACCGCGTCGACAGGGGTCGGACGCGTGGTGTCCATCGAGTCCTGACCGGACGATCGCGCGGAGGCGACCGCCCCCGAGAGGGCATCGGCCTCGCTGCCCAATCGGCTCATCAGGACACCCGTGGTGACGGCGACGCCGAGCAGGACGGCGGCGCACAGCAACGCCGCCAAGCCGAGCAGGGTTCGGCGCGGAGCCGTGTTCCACTTGCGTGTCGCCTTCGAAACGTCCGGCGTGGCCGTTGCCGTCGTGGTGAGGGACCGCAGCATCTCGCGCGCCTCCGCGATGGAGGGGCGGTCGGCCGGGTTCTTGCGCAGCAGCGCTTCGAGTAGGGCGCGCAGCGGTCCCGCGGCGGCCGGGATCTCCGGGTCCTCTCGGAGGACGGCGTTGATCACCCCGGCGGCTTCCGGACGGGCGAACGGGGGACGGCCGGACAGCAGTGCACACAAGGTGACGCCGAGGGAGAACAAGTCGCTGGGCGGTCCCGCATGCCCGCCGCTCAACCGTTCCGGGGCGATGTATCCCAGCGACCCCACCACCGCGCCGGTCGTGGTGATCGACTCGGCTCCGGCCAGCGCCGCGACGCCGAAGTCGCAGAGCACCGCCTTGCCGTCGCGGCGCAGCAGGACATTGCCCGGCTTGAGGTCCCGGTGCAGCACACCGGCGGCGTGCACGGCCTCCAGAGCGGACAGGAGTTGCAGACCGATGTCGGCGACGGCGGACGGGCTCATCGGCCCGTTCGCCTTGACGTGGTCCTTCAGCGAGGGCCCGTCGACGAGCTCCATCACGAGCCACAGCCGCTCGTCCTGCTCCACGAGGTCGTAGACGTTGACGACGTTCGGGTGGGATATCCGAGCGATGGTGTGCGCTTCCCTGCGCGCCCGGGCGGCTTGCTTGTCGAGTTCCTCGCCCGTGGCGAGAAGATGCATCTCTTTGATGGCGACGGTGCGACTCAGAAGTCGATCAGTCGCGCGCCATACGGTTCCCATGCCCCCGCTGCCGAGGCGCTCCAGCAGTACGTAACGGTCGGCAAGCACCCGTGAGCCACCGCTGTCAGCCACGGAACCAAACCTACTGATCATGTGGTGTTCTCGTACAGCGATCAGCGTACTGCCTGAGCGGTGACAAGCTTCCAAGAAAGGGCGAGACGGTCAGTGGAGCCATCTCGCCAGGTCGGCGGACTGATCCTGCTCTGCGGCAAGTGATCAGTCGCTCACCGCCGCCGTCGGCAGGGAGCCACTGTGGACGAAGGACATGCCCCGAGAACCGGAGCATCGCGGCTGATCAACTGAAGGCGTTTCGGTGCTCTGGGCGGCGTCACTCGCGCCGCGGATGAGCAATGCCCGGGGCCTGACGTCAGGGCCGACCGTTCAGGCAGATTCCTTAGTCGGCGATCACGGAGGTCTGGAGCGCGCCGGGGGATCGCTCTGCCGGCAGACGAGCGTGCCGATCACGGCCATCGCAAGCTCGGCGCCGGATCCAGGGGAACCTTGCGGACGGCGACGGCTGGCCGCGCCGATGCCCAAGCCGAGTCCAGGCGTGTGACGCGTAACCGGCCAGACCTGGGGCGTCGGCAGGCACGGGTGGGCGGTCGAAGGCCACCAGCAGGACGTCGCCGTTGGTGCGTGGAGTGCGTCATTCACCGCCGGCAGCGGGCTGCGGGGGATCCGCCGTGTGTCGAACCGGTCCGCGAGGCGGCCGACCGTCGTGCGCAGTACTGGCGTCCAGGGCGTCGACCAAGTCTCTCCCGATGTTGACACACGCCATCTTTTGAGAGTTACTCTCATTTCATAGTGTGTGTCATTCGGAGGTGGCTTCCATGAAGATGGGGGACGCGCGGCGCTGGTGGGGGCTGGGGGCGCTCGCGCTCGCGCTGCTTGCGCTCGGTTTCGACCTGACGATCCTGAACGTGGCCCTGGCCACGCTCTCGGAGGAGCTGGACGCGAGCACCAGCGAACTGCAGTGGATCGTGGACTCCTACGTCCTGGTGTTCGCGGCCCTGCTGCTGCCCGCCGGGCTGCTGGGCGACCGGTTCGGCCGCAAGCGGCTGCTCCTGGCCGGGCTGGCGCTGTTCGGCGTCGCCTCGCTGGCCGGGGCCCTGGTGGACGGGGCGGACGCGTTGATCGCCGCCCGCACGTTCATGGGGGTGGGCGCGGCCACGGTGGTGCCGCTGTCGATGTCGATGCTGCCCGCGATCTTCTCGCCGCACGAGCGCACCCGCGCGATCGCGATCTGGTCGGCGTCCATGGCGCTGGGCCTTCCGCTCGGACCGCTGCTGGGCGGCTGGCTGCTGGAGAACTTCTGGTGGGGCTCGATCTTCCTGATCAACGTGCCGGTGGTGGCGGTCGGCGGGGTCGCGGTGGCGCTGCTGCTGCCCGAGTCGCGCGACCCGTCCGCGCCCCGGATCGACTGGGCCGGGTCGGCGCTGTCGATGGCGGGCCTGGTGGCGCTGGTGTTCGGGGTGATCGAGGGCCCGGTCCGAGGCTGGGACGACGGCGTCACGCTGGGCTCGTTCGGCGCGGCCCTGGCGCTGCTGACGGCGTTCGTCCTGTGGGAGCGGCGCGCCCGTGAACCGATCATGAACCTGGCCCTGTTCCGCGACCGCCGGTTCAACGGGGCGCTGGCGGCCGGCACGCTGGCCACCATGGTCATGGCGGGGGCGCTGTTCGTGCTGCCGCAGTATCTGCAGGTCGTGCAGGGCAATGACGCGCTCGGCACCGGCGCGCGGCTGATCCCGATGCTGCTCGGCCTGATGGTCGCCGGGGCGCTCACCGACCGGCTCGCCAAGCCGCTGGGCGCCAAGCCGCTCATGATCGCCGGGCTGTTCGTGCTGGCCGCCGGGCTGGGGCTGGGCGCGTTCACCGAGGTGGACGACGGTTACGGGTTCACCGCCGGGTGGCTGTCGCTGGCGGGCGTCGGCATGGGCCTCGCTCTCATCCCGGCGATGGACACCGTGCTGGACTGCCTGCCGGAAGAGGAGACCGGACGCGGCTCCGGGCTCGTCCAGACGCTGCGGCAGACCGGCGGGGCGCTCGGCATCGCCGGGCTCGGCAGCATCGTCTCCTCGATCTACCGCGACGAGTTCGACCCCGGCACGCTGCCCGCCGCCGCGGCCGAGACCGCCCGCGACTCGCTCGGCGGCGCCGCGGCGGTGGCGGCCCGGCTGGGCGACCCGGCGGTCCTGGCCTCGGCCCGTGACGCCTACGTCCAGGGCATGGACGCGGCGCTGGCGGTCTGTTCGCTCGCCGCCGTGACCGTGGCGGTGCTGGTGCTCGTCGTCCAGCCCGGGCGGCGGGGTGCGGCCGGTCCCGCCGATGACCCAGAATCGATGCATGAGCACGTCGCCTCCTGAGTGGGCGCTGGACCGGTTCGACGAGCATCTGCAACGGCTGCCGCTGCGCGAACGCAAGAAGCTGCGGACCCGTCGGGCGATCCAGGAGCACGCCCTCCGGCTCTTCGCCGAGCAGGGCTACGCGGCGACCACGGTGGAGCAGATCTGCGCGGCGGCCGAGATCTCGCCGAGCACGTTCTTCCGCTACTTCCCCACGAAGGAAGACGTGGTCATCGATGACGAGTACGACCCGATCCTGATGGAGGCGTTCCGGCGGCAGCCCGCGGACCTGGGGCCGATCGAGGCGCTGCGGGCCGCGCTGAAAGAGATCTTCCCGTTGGTCTACGAGCGGGAACGCGAGGGCGTGCTGGTGCGGACCCGGCTGATGATGACCGAGCCGGCGCTGCGCGCCCGCATGTTCGACGCGATGCGCTCCGGCACCCAGAAGGCGCTGGCCACCATGATCGCCGAGCGGACCGGCCGGGACCCCGGCGATCAGCGGGTGCAGGCGTTCGCGTGGGCGGTGCTGGGCGTGCTGATGTCGGCGATGTACGCCTGGCTCGACTCCGACGCGACCCTCGACCTGCCCGCCCTGGTGGACGAGAACCTGGAGTTCCTGGCCTCCGGCCTGGCGCTGTGAACGCGCCGCCCTGAGCCGACGGTGATCGCCTGCGGCGTCGCCCTCCTCGCCGTCGGTGCCCCTCGGGTCGCTGCGGCGGACGTCGGCAGATCGTCGCCGTCCTGGTCGACGCCTTTCGGACCTGATGGAGCGAGGTGCCGCCTCACCGGCTCGGCCGTCGGGCGCAGTGCCTCCTCCTCGTCCGAGGAGCGGGCGTTCTTCGAACGTCCCCGCGTTTGCCCTGGTCAGAGGCGATGCTGCGGGTGTAGTTGGACTGTACTGTAAAGTCTAATTCCGTACGTGTGAGAGAGGACGACTTCCATGGACGCCTCCGTGCGGAACCACTTGAGCGCTGCCCGTGACGTTCCCGGCCCCCGGGGCCGGTCTGCGAGCCGGGAGCGTGCCGACGTGCCCGAACAGGCGGGTGCGAACCGGCCGGGCACGGGGCAGAAGGCTGGACGCCGTCGGACCGCATCCGACGAGAAGATCCTCAAGGCGGCGAAGGAGCTGTTCCTGGCCGACCGCTACGACGGCGTCACGCTGGACCGGGTCGCGGAACGCGCCGGAGTCTCGCGGCAGACCGTCTACAACCGCTTCGGCTCGAAGGAGACGGTGTTCCGGGAGATGGTCCGCCACCACTGGTCGGAGTTCGCCGGCCCGGACCGGCGGCTCGTCGAGTGCGACGCCGACGCGAGCGCCGAGGAGGTGCTCCGCGCGTTCGCCTGGTCGATGCACCGCTTCGCGACCGAGAGCGAGCAGATCCGCTTCGCGCGGCTCGTCGTGGCCGAGTCCGGGCGGCTGCCGTGGATCGCGGACGAGTTCTACCGCATCGGCAAGGGCCCGGTCGTGGCCGCGTTCGCCGAATGCCTGGACGGTCTCGTCCGCGCAGGGCGCCTGCGATGCCCGGACACCCGCCTCGCGGCGCGCCAGTTCATGGGCCTCGTCCAGGAATTCCTCGTCTGGCCGGGGGTCATGGGCTTCGAGGAGGAGGTCGCCGACCGGCCTCCCGCGGACGTGGTGATCGAGGAGGCCGTGCGCACCTTCCTGGCCCGCTATGCGCCCGAGTCCCAGGGGTCTTCCTGAACCCCTTGTCAATCCGTCTCGTTCACTCGGAGTTCCGTGATGCCCGAAGACACCATCGTTCTCGGCGACGTCGAGATCACGCGCGTCGTCGAGTGGTCCGGCCCCGTCCGGACCGTCCGGTTCATCATCCCCGACAGCACCGAGGAGATCTGGCAGGACAACCGGGACTGGCTCGCGCCGGACTTCTGGACGCCCGACGACGACGCCTACCGCTGCCACATCCAGACCTGGGTCCTCCGCAGCGAGGGACGGACCATCCTGGTGGACACCGGCGTCGGCAACGACCGGGAGCGTCCGCAGATCCCGCTGTTCGCCGGGCTGAAGACCGACTACCTCGAGCGCCTGCGGCGGACCGGCGTCGAGCCCGAGGACGTCGACGTCGTCGTCAACACGCACATCCACTACGACCACGTCGGCTGGAACACGGAGCTGCGCGACGGGGAGTGGCAGCCCACCTTCCCCAACGCCACCTATCTGATCCCCCGCGCCGACTACCTCTACTTCAACCCGGAGAACCCCAGCCGGACCAGGGCGCCGCGAGACGAGCACGAACGCATCCGCTGGGAGGGCGGCAAGCTGGTGTTCAACGACAGCATCGCCCCCGTCTACCGAGCCGGACAGGCGGTCCTGTGGGAGGGCGCCTACAGGATCGACGGCAACCTCCTGCTGGAGCCCGCGCCGGGTCACACCCCAGGGTCGTCCGTCCTCACCCTCCGCTCGGGGACCGACCGGGCCGTGTTCGTCGGGGACATGATGCACAGCCCCGTCCAAGTCCTCGAACCCGGATGGAACAGCTGCTTCTGCGACGACCTCAAGCTCGCCGCGAAGACCCGCCGCGCCTACCTCTCCCGCGCCGCCGAGCTGGGAGAACTCGTCATACCGGCGCACTGGCCGGGGCATGGAGCCGCCGAAGTCCGCAAGGACGGCGACGGCTTCGCCATCAGCGCGTGGGCCCCCTTCTCCCGAGACTGAGGACGTCCGGGCCGCCGCCCTCCAGGTCCGGAGCGTTGTGGGCGCAGCGGTACGCGAGCGGCGACATGCCCAGGTACGGGGAGAAATGGCATGGATGTCGACAGTCCGTGCCGCAGATATGGAACCGCCTGCCAGGCGGCAAGGACGACTTCCCCGCCGACGACAGGATCCCCGCGATGTTCCAGCCTCTGTGAGTGACTAAGAAAACCGTTATCATCGCGATATGGCGATTGATTCTGACCGTGGAATGACGCCGTTGGACGGACTGGCGCCGGCGGCCGCGCTGTTCCGTTCGCTCGCCGATCCGGTGCGGTTGTCGATCGTGCAGCGGCTGTCGCGCGGCGAGGCCCGCGTGGTGGACCTGACACGTGAGCTGGGGCTGGCCCAGTCCACGGTCTCCAAACACCTGAGCTGCCTGCGCGACTGCAAGCTGGTGGACTACCGCGCCGAGGGCCGCCAGTCGTTCTATTTCATCGCCGCCCCCGAGTTGATGGATCTGCTGCGCTCGGCCGAGCACCTCTTGAGCGCAACCGACCGCGCCGTCGCACTGTGCCCCGCCTATGGGACCGCCGCCCGGCAGAACCGCGAGGACTCCGTCGCCCCGACCGAGCCGGTGGCGGGCGGCTGACCAGCGCGGCGCTCGGCCCGTCCCCGCGATGGAAAGCGCCATTGACCTGGAGGGGGCGGGGGGCCGGTGGTCGCAGCCATCGTCGACAACCGCATGGACGACGATCGTGGCGATCACCGCTGAAACGATCGCGATCTCAGGGGCGCTGGTCGCCTTCGGGATGGGGCTCGGTCATCGAGGTCGCCGCCGCAGTCGCCTGGACGACGCCGGAATGTCTTTCATGGGAGGCGTCCGATGCCGGGGAGGAACCGACCGACGCGGGCGGCGTAACCGCGGTAGGCGTCGCCGTGGACGCGTAGCAGGTAGGGCTCTTCGACGGCGCGGACCTGCACGTGGATCGCGGTCACCGTCAGCGCCAAGCCGACCAGGGAGATCACGTTCGGGACCATGGCGGCGAGCCCCGCAGCGGTGACGATCATTGCGGTGAAGATGGGATTGCGGACCACGGCGAACGCGCCCCCGGTGACCAGACCGGTGCGTTCGTTGTCGTCGACGACGATGCGCCACGAACTGCCCATGGACGCCTGCGCCGCCAACGTGGCGGCCGCGCCGGCCGCGGCGAGGACCGTCCCGGAGATCTGGACGGCGAGCCGGTCCAGGAAGCCGATCGGACCCAGGCCGGCCAGAGCGGCGATGGGGCCGGCGGCACCAGTGATCAAAGCGACGACGAAGAGCATCCGGGCCCACCACTGGACGGTGCCGCGGCGCAGCCCTCCGCCGCGGAATCCGGTGTCGCCGGTACGACGCCATTGCAACCAGCTGCGCAGGCCCAAGGCCAGCGCCGCCCAAAGCAGGTAGACGGTCAACGCGGTCAGCGCCATGAGGGGTTCCTTCGGGGATCACCAGCCGACTTCGTCGCACCCTTCGTGGTCGGCGGGCTCGACCTGCAGGGTTGCGTGGGCGATGGCGTGGCGGTCGCGGAGCAGTTCGCGGGCGCGGTCCAGGACCGCGTGCGCGTCGGCCTGCTCGGTCGTGACGAGGTGGGCGGTCGCCACGTTCATGCCGGAGGTCAACGTCCACAGGTGCAGGTCGTGGACGTCCTGGACGCCTGGAACGGCGGCCAGTTCCGCGGCCACCGCGTCGACGTCGAGCCCGGCGGGGGCGTGCTGGGCCAGCACCGCCAGCACCTGACGGCCCAGGCCCAGGGCGCGGACCACGACGAACACGGCGATGGCGAGCGCGACCACGGTGTCGAACAGGACCCGGCCCGTGGTGGCGACCAGGATCCCGGCCGCGATCACTCCGACCGATCCGGCCGTGTCGGCGAGCACCTCCAGGTAGGCGCCCTTGACGCTCAGACTCTCGGCGGCGCCCGCGCGCAGCAGCGCGAGCGCGGCCAGGTTGACCACCAGGCCCAGCGCGCCGACCACCAGCATCGGCCTGGAGGAGACCTCGGCGTCCGCGCCGATCCGGCCCAAGGCCTCGACGACGATGTAGACGGCGGTGCCCAGCATCACCAGCACCGCGAACCCGGAGGCGAACACCTCGGCCCGGTAGGACCCGTAGGTGCGGCGGCCGGTGGTGTCCCGCCGTGCTGCGATCTTGGTGGCGACCAGAGCCGCGGCCAGGGTCACCACATCGGCGGCCATGTGACCCGCGTCGGACAGCAGCGCCAGCGACCCTGAGAGCAGCCCGTACGCGAGCTCGACGGCGAAGAGCGAGCCGATGAGGACGAAGGCCGCGCCCAGCCGTCGGCGGTGCCGCCCTCCGGCGTGCTCGGTGACCTGAGCCGCACCGTGCCCGTGGCCGTGTCCGGCGCCCATCACGGCTGCCTTTCGGAGGCCGCGCCAGGACGGTCACGGGGGACGGACTTCTGCGCCACGCCGAGCACGAAGTCACCGAACACCAGCTCGCGGCTGGCGCGGACCGTGAGGCCGTGGTCGTCCAGGACGTCCAGGAAGCGCCGGCCGGTGAAGCGGTCGTGTTCGGGGTGATCGAACAGCAGGCGGTAGCTCGGCCGGGCCAGCGCGTGGGCGGTGACCTCGCCGAAATAGAAGAGACCGCCTGGTCGCAGCACGCGCGCCACCTCGGCCACGGCCTTCCGCCACTCGGGTATGTGATGGATGATGCCGTTGTCGAACACCGCGTCGTACGTGCCGTCCCTGGGCACCAGTCCCGTGAGGTCGGTGGCATCGGCGACTCCGACGCGCACCCGGCCTCGGTAGCGGGCCAGTCGGCGACGGGCGCGGGTGACCATCGCGGGGTCCAGGTCGATCGCGTCCACTCGTCCGGCGCCGAACCGCTCCAGGATCAACTGCACGCCGTAGCCGGAGCCGCAGCCGATTTCCAGGGCCCGCGCTCCCTCGTCCAGCGGACCGCCCATGCGCAGGAGCAGCGGTGTCTCGTACCACCGTTGCACCCACCGCCGCGGCGGGCTGTTGATCAGCGCGGTCTCGACGCGGTTCATCAGCATCCCGGTGCCCCTTCCCGAATCATCGGGATACATAAATATCATCGTGATTTGTCGATGAGAAGGGGCGGCTTCCTCGCCCCGTACTGTCAGGAGTGCCCCGCAGGAACGGGAAGGTGTGGCAGGCAGGGGACCGAGGCCACGGCGTAACCGGGACGGGCGTAGCAGGGCAGCCGCACCCCGCGCGCCGCGGCCGCAATCCGCCACTTGTCCCAGAACAGCGGGGCGCCGGGGCTGCCGTGTTGCATGATCACGGGTGTGCCGGTGGGGTCACCGGTCTCCAGATGAACACGACAAGCAAAACGGAAGGCGTCGGAGATTCGGCCGTGGACAGTGATCCCGCCATTGATGAGACGGTTCGGGCCACCTATGACACGGTCGCCGAGGACTACGCGGCGCAGTACACCGACGAACTGCGGGACAAGCCGCTGGACCGGGGGCTGATCGAGGCCTTCGCCCACCAGGTGAAGGCCCTGGGCCCGCAGGTCGGCGACCCCATGGCCGCCGACGTCGGATGCGGCCCCGGCCACATCACCCGGTTCGTCGCCGACCTCGGTCTTCCGATCATCGGCGTCGACCTGTCCCCCCGGATGGTCGAGCTCGCCCGCGGCCTGCACCCCGACATCGCGTTCCACGAGGGATCGATCACCGCGCTGCCGGCCGCCGACCGGCAGTGGACGGGGCTGATGTCCCTCTACTCGATCATCCACACGCCGCCGGAGCTGCTGCCTGCCGTGTTCACCGAGTTCGCCCGGGTGCTGCGTCCCGGCGGGCGCCTGCTGCTCGCCTTCCACGTCGGCGACCAGAAGGTGCACCTGGACGAATGGTTCGGCCACGCCGTCTCCCTGGACGGCTGCCTGCTCGACCCCGCGCACGTCGCCGGGTTGCTGGAGGCCGCGGGCTTCGCCGTCGACGCCAGGGTCGAACGGCGCCCCTACCCCGGCATCGAGCTCTCCACCGACCGCGCCTACCTCTTCGCCCAGCGCACCGCGGACTGACCGCGGCACCGTCCCGCGGACCGCCACCGGCGCCGGTCCGCGGGACCTGGCGCCGCCCACCGTGCCCGCCCCGTCGCCACCCCAAGACGAGCGCCGCCCGAATGGGCGTGGTCGGGACGGTGGCCGCCGGGATTTGTGATTCCGGGGTCATGTCAGCCGCCCGGAACCGACTGCTGGAGACGGAACACGCTGTCCGGGGCGTAGTCAGCCTTGCTCTTCCGCAACCGCGCGAAGTTCTCCGCGTAATTGGCGTTCCGTCAGTAGGTCAGATCCGGGTCGGGGAAATTGAAGTGGACCCACCCCGGTGCCTCACGGGTGAACGGTTGACGTCCGCCCCGATGTCCCCTGCGGGCGGGTGAGGGGCGTGATGTCCGTTCGCGCGCACCTCAGCTCTGTACGGAAAGGATCACGACGGTGGCCAGCGGCCCCGCCACGAGCGCAGGCAGCAGGTTCGCCACCGGGATTTCCTTCAGTTCGAGCATCCGCACTCCCACACCGAGCACGAGGACCCCGCCGATGGCCGACATGCAGCTCACCACCACCGGATCGATGCCGGCTCCGGCCGCCTTCGCGATGAGTGTCAGCCCGCCCTGGTAGACGCCCAGGGGCAGGAGTGAGAAACCGACACCCCAGCCGAGTCCGGAGGCGAGGGCCAGCGCGGCGAACCCGTCCATGAGGGACTTCACCGCCAGGATCTGGACGTTCCCCCGGAGGCCGTCCTCGAGGGAGCCGAGGACGGCCATGGGACCGATGCAGAACAGCAGCGTGGCGGCCAGGAACCCGGTGAGGAACGTTCCTTCGCCGTCGGAGGAGAAGCGGCGCTCGAGGAACATGCCGAGCCGCCTGAGCTGCCACTCGATGTCGACCAGCCCGCCCAGCAGCCCGCCGACCACCAGCGACCCCAGCACCACCAGGGCCGCCGCATCGCCGATCCGCTCGGCGAACGGGCCGGTCAGCGCCTGGGTCGCCTGCTGCACCCCCAGGACGATGATGAACAGGGCGATGGCGCCGAGCACCAGGTCGCGCTGCTTCTTGGAGACGCGGTCGCCGAGCAGCACACCGGCCACCGTGCCGACCGCGATGGCCACGACGTCGAGCAGCGTCCCCAGCCCCGTCACGCCAGTCTCCTCCGCAGCCTGCGAGCCGCCTTTACACCCGCCCGGGTGCCTGCTGATCCCTGCCGGTACTTGACGCTACCTGCCGGTGCCTGCCATGGGGGCGACAGCTCAGCGCAGGACGCGGCGGTAGCGGACCTCCTCAAGCGGGAACCCTCGCGTGTCATCCTGCTTCACGGTGCCGTCCGCGCGCCAGCCGCCCGCCTCGTAGAAGCGCCGCGTCCGGTCGTTGCCCTTCAGCACCCACAGGGCGGCCTCCCGGTACCCCGCGCTCGCCAGGTTCTCCAGCCCCGCGCGCATGAGCCGGCCGCCGACGCCCTCACCCCAGTGCCGCGGGTCGACGTAGATCGTCGCGACCTCCCCGACCATCTCGGGGGACAGGTCGTGGTCCCGGACCGGGTTCATGCCCAGGAACCCCACGACCCGTTCGTCCCGCACCGCGACGAGAAGGCCGCTCCGAGGCCAGTCCGCCTCCCTGATACGGCGTTCCCACACCGGTCGCCGCTGCCGGGGATCCAGCTCGTCCAGGTACCACTGCGGGACGAGTCCCCGGTAGGCCGCCTGCCAGGACCTCACATGGACGGTGCTGACCGCCTCGGCGTCCTCTGGTCGGGCACGTCTGACCAAGAGAGTTCCCACCGGCATACGATCCAAGGTACGGGCCGGGCAGGGCGATGCCTTCTGTTCTGGCGTCCTCATCCCCGCCTCTCGGGGGCGGTGAATACGTTCCGGGCCGGGTCGAGACCGAGCGCCGGGTGGCCGCGTGCAGGTGCGCAGCATCACCCCACAGCAACGTGCACCACAGCAGACGGCAGGGGGAGGGGGCCGTCAGGAACACGCCCTCGGCGACAAGCTGGGACACCACGGCGGGGCGTCGCCGCGTCAGCGAAGCGCCGCCGCCTGCCGGGCAAGCCGCGCCGAGCCGAGACGCTCGGCAAGGTCGGCGACCTCGTCGAGGACTCGTGCGGCCTCTGCATCCTCGTGCAGTGCTCGCAGAGACCGCGTCTGATCAAGGCGGTAGTACGCCACCCATTCGGCGTGACGCACCTCGGGCGACAGCGCGTCGAGTCCAGCCGTCAGCAGCTCGACCGCCTTCTTATGCCGTCCCAAGTACTGGCAGGCGAGCCCGTGCTGCATGGTGAGCATGTCGGGATTGAAGAAGTAAATCCACGGCGGTTCATCCTCGGGGTGTTCGGCGGCCTGCGCGGTCAGCTCACGCGCGTTGTCGAACCCGCGGCCGGTGCCGGCCGCGTCGCCGAGGACCGCCAGGCCACGTGCCTCCTGCTGCACGGCCAGTGCTCGCACGCCCGGACACGGTCGCTCGTCTACGACCGGTGCTCCAGCTCCTGAAGAGCTGAGTGTTCGACCTGCTCAGCCAGGTCCCCGCACCGCCGTAGGCGCGTGCCGCCGCCTACCGCGCGGCCGCCGACATGCCCGGGGTCACCGCCATGGGCGAGGTCGCGGACGAGCGCGGACGCTAGGGCTTCGGACTGCGCGTCCAGAGCGGGCGCGACGTCGTCGGCATCGTGGTCACCACGCCGTCCCCTGCCGCGTTCGGTGTGTGTCCACGGGGGCGACAGCCTCAGTGACGCCACCGGCACGATGTCGACGTGGGACGGCCGTCACGTCGGACGTGTCGGCGTGGAGTTCAGGTAGGGGGCGAGCAGTTCGCGGGCGAGGCGGCGGGCCGCGCGTTCGGACAGGCCGTCCTCGATCATCCGGCTCAGGGTGTAGACGAGGGACTGGACGAGTTCGGCGGTCCGGTCGGGGTCGTACGCGCCGTGGTCGGCCAGGGCCGCGCGGAGCGGCGTCTGGAGTTCGTCATGGAGGAGGCGGCTTGAGTTGGCGAGTGCGTCGGTGCGGCCGGTTGCCGCGAGGGCGCGGGCCAGCGCGTGGTCTCCGCGGGCGACGAGGCGGAGGTTGGCGTTGACGTAGGCCAGGACACGGTCGCCGGGGGTCCTGGCCTTGTCCATCTGCTGCCGGACGTACGCCGACCAGCGGGGGAAGGTGTCGACGATGAGGGCGTCGAGCAGATCGTCGCGGGACGAGAAGTAGGCGTACACGCTGGAGCGGGCGAGCCCGGCCCGGCGGGCGACCGCCGCCAGGCTGGGGGCTCGCTCGGTCTCCTCGGAGAGCAGGGCGCGGGCGGCGTCGAGCAGGGCCGCCCGCTGCGCGGCCCGATGCTCGGCGACGGTCGGCGCCTGGATCTTCGGCACACTGCCCCCTCTCTCACCGGCCGCGGCGCTGGCGGGACTGCCCGTCAGCCGAGTGCGGCCAGTCGCCCGTCGATCATCTCGTACACGGTGTCACAGTGTTCGAGGACGTCGTGGTCATGGGTCACCATGACGGCCGCCACGTGGTGCTGCCGGGCTTCGCGGGCGAGCAGCCGGACGATGTCGTGGCTGCGCGCCCGGTCCAGGGCGGCGGTGGGCTCGTCGACGAGCAGCACGCTCGGCCCGGTCACCAGGGCCCGGGCGATGCCGACCCGCTGCCGCTCCCCGCCGGACATCTGGTGCGGGTACCGGTCGGCCTTGTCCGCCATCCCCACGTCCTCCAGCAGCGCGAGCGCGGAGCGGCCGGAACGCTCGCGGCGCGGCCGGAACCGCAGCGGCAGCCGGAGCTGGTCGAGGGCGGTGAGCGCCGGGACCAGGTTGCCGGACTGGAAGACGAACCCGATGTGCTCGCGCCGCAGCTTCGCCCTGGTCCTGGCACTGGCGGCCGTGATGTCGATCCCGGCGACCGTGACCGTGCCCCGGTCCGGGCGGGCGAGGCCGCCGGCCACCGCGAGCAGGCTCGACTTGCCGGCGCCGGAGGGGCCGACGATCGCGGCCAGCTCGCCGGGGCGAACGACGAGGTCGACGTTGTCGAGGGCCTGCACGGTCTCGGTGCCGTCGCCGTGCTGGAGGCAGACCCCCTCCATGTGCAGTCCCGGACGGTCGGGCGCGCCGGTGGCGCCTTCCTGCGCTTCGGCGGCGGGCGTGGCCTGGTCGGTCATCGGTTTCCTCCGAGGGCGGTGGCCGGGTCGATGGACGCGATCCGGACTACGGCGGTCCCGGCGCCGACGAGCCCGAGCAGGACGAGCCCCGCGGCGGCGGTCATGACACTGGGCGCGCTGAGCGCGAACGGCGCGCCTCCCCCGGTGATGAGCGAGCCGAGGCCGACACCGATCCCCGCGCCGACCGCGACGGAGGCCAGCAGCAGGATGAACGCCTGGGCGAGTGCGTCGCGTAGCAGCCACCCTCTGGACGCCCCCATGGCGCGCAGCACGGCGATCTCGTGCTTGCGCTGGATGGTCCAGACCGCGAAGAACGCCCCGACGACCAGCGCGGAGATGACGTACAGGAATCCCTGGATGAGCTGGAGCGTGGACGTCTCGGCCGTATAGCCGGGCGAGGCTCCGAAGGACTCCTTCAGAGTGAGGCTCTCGGTGCCGGCGGCGGCGTCTCCGGCGGCCAGGTCGACGGAGGCGCCGGGCTTGGCGCGCACCGCCACGGCGGTGATGTCCTGAGTGGCGTGCGCGGGCACGGGGTCGCCCGGCGCCACCCCGGCCTTGATCAGCTGCCAGGTTCGCAGGGGCACATAGGCCACGTCGACGTGACCGAAGGTGTCCTGCCCCGCGGTGGCGCCCACGACCCGCAGCTTCGTCCCGAGCCGGTCGACCGTGATCGTGTCACCGATGTTCAGGCCGGCGTCCAGCGCCGTGCCGCTGACGACGATGCCGTCCGCGTCGCTCAGCCGCGAGCCCTTGCTCACCTCGGGCGAGAGGAACGACTCCGGCGCCACCCCGAACAGCGCGAGGTCGATCTCCACGCCCCGGTCGCTCTTGGCGTTGATGAGCGTGTTGCCGTAGGGGGCCGCCTCCGCCACACCCGGCCGGCCCCGCCAGACGTCCACGGCGGACATCCTCACCACGCTCCGGGAGAAGGCGGAGTCGTGCTGGACGCCGCGCTCGAACGCGAACGAGGTGACCGGCAGGTTCTGCAGCCCGGACACCCCGTCCCTGACCAGCCCCACCGACAACCCGGACAACATGACCATGAGGACCGCGATCAACCCTACGACGGCTCCCATCAGCCCGAACCGGACCTTGGCGAACCGCAGCTCACGAACGGCGAGGAACATCAGCCCCACACCCGCTTCTTTATCGACGGCATGTCGGCAAGATATCAACACGATGTCGCCAACTTGCCTCGGGTGCCGCGACCGCCTCAACGCGCCCTGCCTGGTGAGCTCGTCAGACTTCGCGGATGATCCGACGCCGCCCCTTCCTCGAACCGGCCCGTCGCGGTCCTGGACCCGCGCGTCCGGACGGGACCGGCCGATGCCGCCGCTGGCCGACGCGTTCGGCGCCGACAGGCCGTTCCGCGAGCTGCTCACCGGGCTGAACGACGTCGTTTCGCGCACGTGGAAGCAGGCCTGAGGCCCGTCATGCCCGACAACGCAAAGGCCGCTATCTGCCTGAGTCGATGCGGCAGCCGGGCAAGATGCTTCCCGCCCTGGCCGCCCGCGTGATCGAGGCGTTCACCAGCCCTGGTGCGTTGGTCCTCGACCCGATGTGCGGCATCGGAACGACCTTGGTGGAGGCGGTCCACCTTGGCCGGTCTGCCGCGGGCATGCCGCTGGAGCCTCCCGCAGGAGCACGCCCCGGCCGACAAGATCGACCGTCCCCGGGTCGTCCATCTGCGTGAAGCCGAAGCGTCGATCCCGAGCGATGCCTGGCTGCCGACCGCGTTCGGACCGGAACGCATCGAGGCGACCATCGCGGCTCTGGCCGCCCAGACGACCCAGGTGGATCAAGAAGCCGAGGCGGAGATCACCAAGAAGCCGGCGCCTGCAGCCGCCGGCTCGCCCGGTACCGGGCCGCGCTCGACGCCGGAACCGATGCCGTCGAGGTCATCAAGTGGATCACCGAGGCCAAGCAGGAACGTGCGCGGCTCGAGACCGAGCGGCGCAGGGCGTCCTGGGTGCGGCGGCCTGGGCGTCGAAGGACCGGACGGCCTGGGGGAGGTGAACACGGCCTTGCTGACTCCCTTGCTGACTCGACGCCTCCTGCCGGCGGTGCGGTCTGACGTCGTACGAGCCGGTGTCCCGCGGCGGCGTCTGCGTCGTCCGTTGGACCGGTCGCACGAGACGCGCGGTCTTCGAACCTCCAGGGGCCGCCGGGCGCGGGCTGACGAGTGGTGGCAGGCGCGCATGCTCGGCGCGGACCTGAAACCGCGGTCCCGGGAGCCGGCGGCACAACCATGCGTGGGGCCGCGGTACCGGACGGCGGTGTGAGCGTCGATGAACGCAAAGTGCGGGTCGAGGCTCGCTCGACCCGCACCGTAGAGGCTTCGGGTTCGTGTCCGAGGGGGGACTTGAACCCCCATGCCCTGTGAAGGGCACTAGCACCTCAAGCTAGCGCGTCTGCCTATTCCGCCACCCGGACGAGTACGCGGCAGATCGCCGCGGCGGAATCACGATACCAAACGTCCTGACTCGCGGCGAAGTCGATCGCGGGGCACCATGGTCGGGTACGCGAGCCCAGGTGCGAAGGTGATCATTGTGGCCGTTCAGCCGACCGCGGAGGACGAGGTCGTCCGGCTCTGCCAGGAGCTGATCCGGATCGACACCAGCAATCCCGGCGACCACTCGGGGCCCGGGGAGCGGGGGGCGGCGGAGTACGTCGCGGAGAAGCTCGCCGAGGTGGGGCTGGAGCCGCGGGTACTGGAATCGCACCCCAAGCGGGCGAGCGTGGTCGTCCGGGTCGAGGGCGAGGAGGCCGGCCGGGACGCGCTGCTGCTGCACGGGCATCTGGACGTGGTGCCCGCGCAGAAGGAGGACTGGACGCGCGACCCGTTCGGCGGGGAGATCGCGGACGGGTGCGTGTGGGGCCGCGGCGCCGTCGACATGAAGGACATGGACGCGATGATCCTCGCGGTCGTCCGGCAGCGGCTCCGGGAGGGGCGCAGGCCCAAGCGGGACCTGGTGCTGGCGTTCACCGCCGACGAGGAGGCCGGCGGCGTCTGGGGCGCCCAGTGGCTGGTCAAGGAGCATCCGGAGCTGTTCGAAGGGTGCACCGAGGCGATCGGGGAGGTCGGCGGCTTCAGCCTGACCGTGCCGGGCGACCGGCGGATGTACCTGATCGAGGCCGCCGAGAAGGGCATCGCGTGGATGCGGCTGACGGCCAAGGGGACCGCCGGGCACGGGTCGATGGTGCACCCGGACAACGCGGTGACCGCGCTGGCGGAGGCGGTCGCGCGGCTCGGGCGGCACGAGTTCCCGATCCGGATGACCAAGACGGTGCGGGCGTTCCTGGAGCGGGCGTGCCAGGCGTACGGGGTGCCGTTCGACCCGGAGCGGCCGGAGAAGAGCCTGGAGCAGATCGGCCCGCTGGCGCGCATGATCGGGGCGACGCTGCGGAACACGCTCAACCCGACGCGGCTGGACGCCGGCTACAAGACGAACGTCATTCCGCAGAAGGCGACGGCCGAGGTCGACGGGCGTTTCCTCCCCGGATACGAGGATGAGTTCTTCGCGACCGTGGACGAATTGCTCGGACCGGACGTGGAACGCGATTTCGTCTACCACGACCGGGCGCTGGAGACCGACTACGAGGGCGCCCTGGTGCAGGCCATGGAGGACGCCCTGACCTCGGAGGATCCGGGGGCGCTGCCCGTCCCGTACTGCCTGAGCGGCGGGACGGACGCCAAGGCGTTCGCCCGGCTCGGCATGCGCTGCTTCGGTTTCGCGCCGCTCCGACTTCCCCCGGATTTGGACTTTTCCGGAATGTTCCACGGGGTGGACGAAAGGGTCCCGGTGGACGGGCTGCGTTTCGGCGTGCGCGTTCTTGACCGTTTCCTCGACCGCGCCTGAGTTTTCTTGGGGAAGGTTTCCCGAAAACCGGTGCGAGCGCGTTGCGTGGTGCTAACGTCACTGGACGTGAGCTGACGGGCTCTTGACTCCGGTCTTGAGGAGGACCAGTGGCGTACGACCCGGTGCGGTTGCGGACGGTCGCCGCTTCGCTGCGCCGTGTCGCGCTCAGCCGGGGGCTGCGTCGTCTGGTCGTGGTGACAGGGCTGGCGGTCGCCGGGTGGCTGCTCGGCGGCCTCGCCTCGCAGGCGGCGCACGCCGACACCGCGCCCGTGCCGTCCGAGGGCGAGGCGGGACGACGACTGCACGACGTCGTCCGCGGCGTCGCCGCGGCGTTCTCGGGAAAGGCCGGGAACACCGTCGAGCGGTCTCAGCCGCCGTCCGTGGAGACGCCGATCAGCAGTGAGTCCGGCGGTGACGCGGACGCCCGTCCGGACGACGCCGCGGCGTCCCCGCGTCCGCCTGTCGCGGAGGGCGCGCCACGGGTGTCCGTGCCGAAGCCGGTGCGGGCGGAGCGAGCGGAGACGAAGCCCCGTCCGGCCGCGCAGCCGAGCAAGCGGCGGGCGAGTATCCTGCCAGCGCAGGTCGTGAGGCGGGACGGCGCGGCGCGCCGTGAGGCGCATGCCGAGACGCGGCGGTCGGCTCCCGCCGCTCCGGCGCCCGCCCCGGCGGCCCCGGCCCCCATGCCCGACCAGCAGGTCGGGACGCTCGCGGGCGCCACCGGGCCGGTGCTGCCCGGAGGCGGGCTCGGCGGGCACCTCACCCGCTGGAGCTGGCAGGCGCCGCCGCCCGTGTGGTCGCCGGTGCGCGCCCCGCGCTCGATCCCCGTGGCCGTCCGCACGGCCGTGGACGAGCCGTCCTTCTCACCTGACTAGTCATCCAAGCTCCGGTCCGCGTCCGGCCGCCGTCCCGGCGCCGGACGGACGGACCGGGAACGTGCCCCTCACGCGGTGAGACGAGCACGCGAACGCGCGCAGACGCGCGGTGCCCGCGGCCGGTGAGCGCAGGCACGTCACCCCCATGGAGATCCGGGGCGACGCGTCCGAGACGCGGCGTGTGCCCTCGCCTGCGCGAGACCGCCGCGTCGGGCGCACGGCACGTGCCCGCCGCGTCAGCGCCCGCGGATCTCGATCGTCCATCCATCCAGTTCATCTCCCCGAACGGAGCATCATGCGAACCTGGGCCAAAGGGACCGCCGCACGTGCGGCGCTGCTGACCGCGGGATTCGTCGCGCTTGGCGCGGGACCCGTCCTTCCCGTCGACGCCCTCGCCGACACCACCAACGGCGCGTCCAGCGTGCTCGGCGGCAACCAGGTGAACGTGCCGATCTCGGCGCCGATCGACATCAGCGGCAACTCGGTCGCCGTGGCGGGCACCGCGGGCGCCTCGTCCCAGGGCGGCGCGCGGGTCGACAACGGGACCGGCGGCGGTGGCGGCCAGGCCACCTCCGGGCGGTCCAGCGTGCTCGGCGGGAACCAGGTGAACGTGCCGATCTCGGCGCCGATCAGCGCCTGCGGCAACACCGTCGCGATCATCGGCACCGCCGGCGCGAACTGCACGGGCAGTGCCAAGGTGACCGGGAACGGGACCGGCGGCGGTGGCAGCCGGGTCACCACCGGCCGGTCCGGTGTCGGTTCCGGCAACCAGGTGAACGCCCCCATCAGCGCCCCGGTCGACGTCTGCGGCAACGCGATCGCGCTGCTGGGCATCGCCAGCGCGAACTGCACGGGCAGCGCCAAGGTGACCGGCAACGGGACCGGCGGCGGTGGCGGCCAGGGCACCTCCGGGCGGTCCAGCGTGCTCGGCGGGAACCAGGTGAACGCGCCGATCTCGGCGCCGGTCAACGCCTGCGGCACCGCCGTGGCGATCCTCGGCATCGCCGGCGCGGGCTGCACGGGCGGCGCCAAGGTCGTCGGCGGCGGAAACGGCGGCGGGCAGCGCACCACCGGCCGGTCCGGTGTCGGTTCCGGCAACCAGGTGAACGCCCCCGTCAGCGCTCCGGTCGACGTGTGCGGCAACGCGATCGGCAACGCGCTGGCCTCGTGCGACGGCGGCGCGACCGTCCGCGACGGCGGCTCCGACTACTACGGCTCCGCCGGGCAGGCGACGTCCGGGACGCGCTCGGTGCTGTCCGGCAACCAGGCCAACGCGCCCGTGGCCGCCCCGGTCAGCATCTGCGGCAACGCCGCCGCGCTCATCGGCCAGACCGGCGCGTTCTGCCGCGGCGGCGCCCACACGCGCACCGGCTCCGGCGGCGGGCAGAGCACCTCGGGCAGGAACTCCGTCGCGGGCGGCAACCAGGTCCACGCCCCGGTGAAGATCCCCGCCAACGTGTGCGGCAACGCCGCCGCCCTCATCGGGACCGCGGCCGCGGCCTGCAAGGGCACCTCCGTCGCCACCGGGTCGAACACCCCGGGCGGCTACACCACGGGGCGCGGTTCCGTCGGCGGCGGCAACCAGGTGACCGTCCCCGCGGAGGCCCCCGCCGCCGTGTGCGGCAACGCGGCCGCCGTCATCGGCCACTCCGAGCCGGTGTGCCAGGACGACCCGTACGGCTACGGCTACGGGTACCGCGCCACCGGCCCCCTGCCCGAGCCGGTGGCGAAGGCTCCGCTGAGCCTGCCGCTCACCGCCCAGGCGAAGAAGGCGCTGACCAGCGGCCTGGGCACCGCGAGCCCCGCCGGGGCGACGCGGCGCGTCGCGACCCCGGTGAAGGACGTGCCGGCTCCCGTCGCGAGCACCCCGCTGCCGGGCGTCCTGCCGCTGGGCAAGGGCATCAGCTGATCACGCGCCGAACGGCGTGACCGGCAGGGGCGGCCGGCCCGAGGCCGAGGGGCCCGACGGCCGACGCCGCCCCCCTGTTCCGACGACTCCGGCACGGTGCGGGAGCGGGTGCCGCGGACCGCGATCTCCGGGGCGCTGAAGCGGTCCGCCGCGTCCGCCCCGCACCGCCGCTGAGAGGCCGCGGACCTCATGAGCCGACGAAGCCGATCAGCCGACCGGGCCGGACCCGACCGCCGTCCACACCATGGACCTGGCGGACGGGCCGGCCCGGCGGCCGTTCCGGCTGCGGCACGGGGGAGGGCCCGGCTCCGAGCGGCTTCCACCTACGCCACAACCGTGCGGGGCATCCAAGCCGGCGGTGTGTCGTCGGCCCTGCCCCAAGGGGACCGCAAAAGGCCACGACTGTCGGGATCAACCGCACGGGCGTCGTGCTCGTGGCGGGCCTGCAACGCCTGCGAGATCAGCTCGCCGAGGCGGACGCGGTCGTAGTACAGGGCGTCGGCGGGAGCCTGGCGGGCAGGGCGGGGTGGTCGAAGTCGTCGGGGGGCGCGGGCACGGGGCGCGGCTGTAGCGCCTATGACCGCGTGTCAGGTCTTCCGGACGAGTGGTGTGTTGTCACCTCTCCTCGAGGGTGAGCGTGTCGAGCCCATGGCTTTCGGGGGCGACCATGGGCATGGGCATGGCGCTGTTCGGGACGGGCGCCCTGATGAGCAGCGACCCGGCGTTCGCCCACGCGGGCAGCGGTGTCGCCGGATGCCCGGCGAGCAGGTCGGTCAGCTCGTCGGCAGAGCGGCCGGGCTCCAGGTCGTCTCGCCGCCGTACTGGGTCTGGGGTGGCCATTCTTCGGCGTCTCGAACGTGTTGCGCTGGGGCGGCTGTGTGTGGGGGCCGTGAGCGTGTGGGGCTTTGGTGGCTGGTGTGAGTGAGTTGTGGGCAATGGGGGTAGGCGGGGGCAGCGGTGGGGTGGGAAATGTGTGGCGAAACGGCTAGGGGCGGAGGAATTCTGATGGGGGTCCGGCGCCGTAAAGGGCCTTGATGCAGAGGGTGGAGTGCTCTGACGGCGGGGGCGGATGTCGTGAGAAGAGAGGTCGGAGTTATCGGCGGGGGCGGCTGTGGGAGAGGGTGGCCGGTCTGGGCCGACTATGGTTACCGCACGTCAGGATGCGGGCACGCGGTGCTACCCTCCGGCTGGGCGAGACAGGAGACGTCAGAACGTACGGACCTGGCGAATGATCTTCCGACGTAGTTGGATTCGACGGCTTCCGTCGGGGTAGAGGCGGAGTCGGTCGAGTTCCCAGCCGCCGTACTCCGCGTGCTCGGTCATGATCTGCCGGGCGACGTCACGAGTGGTGCCGCGCGGCAGCCGTAGAACAAGGTAGGTGTACTCCACCATTGCGACCATTATGACCCGGTGAACGCCAGGAGAACAGCCGTCGGGCGGACCGCCGCGACGGCCATGTGTCCCGGCCGCCGCCGCGACGTGTCATCCTGTCTGAGGTTTGCCGCGGCGGGGACTCGCGGGCATGGACGTCGAGTCGTGCGACGTTGTAGGTACCCGGGTTGAATGAGACCAGACAGCGAGGTTGGAGCGACTGTGCCAGCCAAGAACGGCACTGCGAAGCGTGGTCAGGGCGGGGGGAAGGGTACCCGCCTGGTGATCGTCGAGTCGCCGGCGAAGGCCAAGACGATCGCCGGGTACCTGGGCCGTGGCTACGTCGTGGAGTCCAGTATCGGCCACATCCGGGACCTTCCCGGGAGCGCCGCCGAGGTGCCGCCCGAGTACAAGGACAAGCCGTGGGCCAAGCTCGGCGTCGACGTCGAGAGCGACTTCCGCCCGCTGTACGTGGTCAACGCCGACAAGAAGCAGCAGGTCGCCAAGCTGAAGAAGCTGCTGAAGGAGGCCGACGAGCTCTACCTGGCCACTGACGAGGACCGCGAGGGCGAGGCCATCGCCTGGCACCTGCAGGAGGTGCTCAAGCCCAAGGTGCCGGTGCACCGCATGGTCTTCAACGAGATCACCGCGGAGGCCATCCGCCGCGCCGCCGCCAACCCGCGCAGCCTGGACCTGCGGCTGGTGGACGCCCAGGAGACCCGGCGCATCCTCGACCGGCTGTACGGCTACGAGGTCAGCCCGGTGCTGTGGGTGAAGGTCAAGCAGGGGCTGTCGGCCGGGCGGGTGCAGTCGGTGGCGACCCGGCTGGTGGTCGAGCGGGAGCGGGAGCGCATCGCGTTCGTCCCCGCGCACTACTGGGACATCACCGGCGAGTTCGACACCGGCAAGGACGACGAGCCGCGGCGGTTCAAGGCCGGGCTGATCTCGGTCGACGGCAAGCGGGTCGCCCAGGGCCGCGACTTCGCCGCCGACGGCACCCTGAAGTCCCGGGACGTGCTGCACCTGGACGAGGAGGCGGCGCGCGGCCTGGCCGAGCGGCTGTCGGGCCGGCCCTACGAGGTCACGGCGGTCGAGCAGAAGCCGTACTCGCGCAAGCCGTACCCGCCGTTCCGCACCACCACGCTGCAGCAGGAGGCCAGCCGCAAGCTGGGCTTCTCCGCCAAGTACACGATGTCGGTGGCGCAGAAGCTGTACGAGAACGGCTACATCACCTACATGCGGACCGACTCGGTCACCCTGTCGGAGACCGCGATCACGGCGGCGCGGCGGCAGGCGGCCACGCTGTTCGGCAACGAGTACGTACCGGACAAGCCGCGCGTCTACACCAGCAAGGTCAAGAACGCGCAGGAGGCGCACGAGGCGATCCGCCCGGCGGGGGACGTGTTCCGCACCCCGGCCGAGACCGGCCTGACCGGCGACCAGTTCCGCCTGTACGAGCTGATCTGGAAGCGCACCATCGCGTCCCAGATGAAGGACGCGCAGGGCCACTCGGTGTCGGTGCGCGTGCGGGGCGTGTCCGCGGCGGGCGAGACCGCCGAGTTCGGCGCGACCGGCAAGACGATCACGTTCCACGGGTTCCTCAAGGCGTACGTGGAGAGCGCCGACGACCCGTCCACCGACCGCGACGACCAGGAGCGGCGGCTGCCGGCGCTGGAGCGGGGCGACGCGCTGTCGGCGCGCGCGGTCGAGGCCGAGGGGCACTCGACGCGTCCGCCCGCCCGCTACACCGAGGCCAGCCTGGTCAAGGAGCTGGAGGACCGGGAGATCGGGCGGCCGTCCACCTACGCCTCGATCATCGGGACGATCCTGGACCGCGGCTACGTGTTCAAGAAGGGCACCGCGCTGGTGCCGTCGTTCCTGGCGTTCGCCGTGGTCAACCTGCTGGAGCGGCACTTCGGCAACCTCGTCGACTACGACTTCACCGCGCACATGGAGGACGGCCTCGACGAGATCGCCCGCGGCGAGGCCGAGCGGGTGCGCTGGCTGACCCGCTTCTACAAGGGCGAGAACGGCGACAAGGGCCTCAAGGCGCTGGTCGAGCACATCGACGACATCGACGCCAAGGGCATCAGCTCGTTCCCGATCAAGGGCAGCGACATCGTGGTGCGGGTCGGCCGGTACGGGCCGTACCTGGACCGCAACGGCGAGCGCGTCAACATCCCCGAGGACATGGCGCCCGACGAGCTGACCGCGGAGAAGGCCGAGGAGCTGTTCGCCCGGCCGAGCGGCGACCGGGAGCTGGGCGTCGACCCGGAGACCGGCCACGTGATCGTCGCCAAGAGCGGACGGTACGGGCCGTACGTCACCGAGATCCTGCCGGAGGAGGCGCCCCCGGCCGACGGCGAGAAGAAGAAGCGGACCAAGGCGCCCAAGCCGCGCACCGCGTCGCTGTTCCGGTCGATGAGCCTGGAGACGATCACGCTGGAGGACGCGCTGCGGCTGCTGTCGCTGCCGCGGGTGGTGGGCGAGCTGGACGGCGAGACCGTCACCGCGCAGAACGGCCGGTACGGGCCGTACCTGCGCAAGGGCTCCGAGAGCCGGTCGCTCGGCTCGGAGGAGGAGCTGTTCACGGTCACGCTGGAGCAGGCCAAGGAGCTGTTCGCGCAGCCCAAGCAGCGGGGCCGGGGCCGGGCCGCGGCGTCCGCCGAGCCGCTGCGGGAGCTGGGCGAGGACCCCGAGAGCGGTCGCAAGATCGTGGTGAAGAACGGCCGGTACGGCCCGTACGTCACCGACGGCGAGACGAACGCGAGCCTGCGGCAGGGCGACGACCCGCAGACGATCACGATGCAGCGGGCGGTGGAGCTGCTGACCGAGCGGCGGGAGAAGGTCGCCGCGTCCGGCGGCGCCAAGAAGAAGACGGGCGCCAAGAAGACGACGACCCGGCGCCGCGCGTCCGCCAAGTCCGGCTCCTGAGCGTGGCGGGGCGGGAGCGCTCCGTGATCGGCGTCGGCGTTCGGGCGAGCGCGGGGAAAGCGTCTTCGATTCGCTGCCGAGAGGTACCCCCAACGTGATGGCCGCGCCGATACGCTGACCAACATGACCAGAACGGGCGCCCTCCCGCCGTCGCATGCCGCCGGGTCCGCCGGTGCGCGGTCGACCGATCCGTTCCGCCGGTTGTGGCTTGCGTTGTCGTTGTCCGGGCTCGGCCACTGGCTGAGCGTTCCGGCGCTCGCCGCGGCGGCCGCCGGGGCCGGTGACGATCCGGCCGCCCGAGTGCGGCTCGCCGGCGCGGTCCTCGTGCTGATGGTGCTGCCCGCGGTGTTCCTCGCGCCGCTGGCGGGGCTGGCCGCGGCGCGGCTGGACGGGCGGCTGCTGCTCACGGCGGCCGACGCGCTGCGGTTCGCGCTGGTGCTGCTGGTGCCCCTGGTGGATCTCACGCCGTGGACGCTGGCGGCGGCGTTCCTGGTGGCGCTGCTGGCGCTGCCGTGGTCGGCGGTGGCGGACGCGGCCGTCCCGGAGCTGGTCGATGAGGAGCGCCTGCCGCGGGCGCGCCGCGCGGCGCTGCGCGCCGTCTACGGGACGGCGCCGGTCGCGGCGGTGCTGTACGCGGTGCTGGCGGTGATCGCGCGGACGGCGGACCTGGCCGATCTTCCGCTGTTCGCGGCGGCCGCGGTGTTCCTGGGCGCGGCGGTGTCCGTCGTCCTGCTGCGCGAGCTGCCGGCGGGGACGGCGCCGCGGGCCGCGCAGTGGCCGCCGCTGCTGCTGTTCCGCGGCGCGCCCGTGCCGGGCGGGCTGTTCCCGGCGGTCGCCGCGGCCGTGCTGGCGTGCGCCGCGATCGCGGCGGTGGCCGTGGGGCACGCCCGCGAGATGGGAGGCGGCGACGCCGGGTTCGGGGCGATCCTCGTCGGCCTGACGGTGGGGCTGGCGTTCGGGATCTTCCTCGGGCCGCGGGTGCTCGGCCCGTTCAGCCGCCGCCGGCTGCTGGCGCTGGCGGTGGTGGCGGCCGCGCTGCTGCTGGTCGTGGTCGCGCTGGCGCGGGACCTGGTGGTCGCGGCGTTCGTGACGTCGTTCGTCGGCGTCGCGGCGGGGATGGCGTGGTCCACCGCCGCGGGCCTGGCGGGTGCGGCGGCGGACGCGGCGCAGGACGCGGCGGCCGCGGCGTCGGCCCGGCTGCGGGCGGTGGCGCTGGTGACCGGGCTGGTGGCGGTGGCGGCGCTCCCGCCGGCGGCCGGGGCGCTGGGCGACCACGAGCTCGGGTCGGCGTACGAGCTGGCCGGGACGGGCGCGGTGCTGCTGATCGTGGCGGTGCTCGCGCTGGCGGCCGGGCTGGTGGCGTTCCGGAGGCTGGACGACCGGCGCGGCATTCCGCTGCTGCCGGACCTGCGGGCGGCGCTGCGCGGCGAGGTCTACACGCCGCCGGAGCAGGGCGCCGCGGAGGCGGCCCCGCGCAACCGCGGCGTGTTCATCGCCTTCGAAGGCGGCGAGGGCGCGGGCAAGACCACCCAGGCGCGGCTGGCGGCGATCTGGCTGCGCGACCACGGCTACGACGTGGTCACCACGCACGAGCCGGGCGCCACCAAGATCGGCATGCGGCTGCGGGCGATGCTGCTGGACAAGCAGAACACCGGGCTGTCGGCGCGGGCGGAGACCCTGCTGTACGCGGCGGACCGCGCCGACCACGTCGCGAATGTGATCCGGCCCGCGCTGGAGCGCGGCGCCATCGTGGTCAGCGACCGGTACGTCGACTCCTCCCTGGCCTACCAGGGGTACGGGCGGGGCCAGCCGGTCGACGAGATCGCCCGGATCAACGCGTGGGCGACCGGCGGGCTGGTGCCGGACCTGACCGTGCTGCTGGAGGTGCCGGCGGAGACGGGCCTCGGGCGGCTGGCGTCCCCGGCCGACCGCATGGAGTCCGAGCCGCGCGACTTCCACGAGCGGGTGCGGGAGGGCTTCCGCGAGCTGGCCGACGCCGACCCCGACCGCTACCTGGTGGTGGACGCGAGCCTGCCGCAGCAGGAGATCAGCCGCATCGTGCAGGACCGCATCCGGGAGATCCTGCCCGACCCCGTTCCGGCGGGCACCGAGGACGTCACCAGCACCTTCCCCGCGATCACCGACGTCTGAGCCCGCGGCGGGCCGTAGCCTTGGGGGCGAGCGAGCCGGGCGGCGCGGCGGCGCCCCCGCGGCGGGCGAGGCCGCGGTGAGGGGCGCGGCCCGGGC
>NZ_BCQU01000013.1:0-90706 GCF_001552235.1 Actinomadura rubrobrunea NBRC 15275
GCGGCCGCCGCTGCTCGCGCCGGTTCGCCCGCCGCCGAGGGGGGCGGACGCCGCCGGGCGCGCCGCTGCCTTCCGTCGTCGGCGGCGAGGCCGGAGCCTAACGCGTCCGGGCCCGCCGCCGCTCCCCCACCCTTGCAGCGGAAGGGGGCGGCGAGGAGGCCCGCTTTCCACTCAATGGAAACTCAGGCGGGGGCGGGCAGCGCGTCGGGCAGACCGAAACGGGGGAACAGCGTCGTGTCGAAGAAGACCGAGGCGCGGGCCACGCCGCGCGCGCCGAGCGTGAGGACCTGGATCTGGAACGGGCGGTGCACGCCGTCCTCGCCGCGCCGGTACATCGCGAACGCGGGCTGCCCGTTGGCGGACGTGGGCACCATCCTCAGCTCGCCCGGTTCGGGCGCGCACTGCGCGGTGATGAGCCGCACGATGTGGTCGCGTCCCACGAACCACTGGGGAAACGGCGGCATCTCCCAGACCGCGTCCTCTTTGAACAGCTCGACCAGCGCCGTCATGTCGGCGTTCTCGAACGCGGCGGCGTAGCGGTCGAGCAGCGCGCGCCGCTCGGGGTCGGCGGGCTCGACGACCTCGTCCCGGGTCGGCGCGGCCTCCTTCACCTGGGCGCGGGCGCGCTGCAGGGCGCTGTTGACCGCGGCGGTGGAGGTGCCGAGCAGCTCGGCGACCTCGGCGGCCTTCCACTTGAGCACGTCCCGCAGGATCAGCACCACCCGCTGCCTGGGCGGCAGGTGCTGCAGCGCGGCGACGAAGGCCAGCCGCATGCTCTCCCGGGAGGCGACGATGGACGCCGGGTCGGCGGCGTCGCCGCCCGCCGCCGCGTCGGGCATCGGCTCCAGCCACGGGACCTCCGGCGCGGCCACGACGGGCCTCTCCGGTTCGTCGCACGGCGCGCCGAGTCCGGACGGCAGAGGCCGGTGGCCCCGCTGCTCGATCGCGGTCAGGCAGGCGTTGGTGGCGATGCGGTACAGCCAGGTGCGCAGCGAGGACCGCCCTTCGAACCGCCCGTAGGAGCGCCACGCCCGCAGATAGGTCTCCTGGACCAGGTCCTCGGCGTCGTGGACGGACCCGAGCATTCGATAGCAGTGCGCGAGCAGCTCCCGCCGGTAAGGGTCGGCGAGCCGCTGGAAGTCGCCGTCCCCCGCGCCGCCCGCGGCGCGGTCCCGGTCCCGCTCGACGATCGGTTGGGCCATGGTCGTCACCTTCATCGCAGGGCGCTCAGCCGGTCAGGTCCCGACGTTAGGCCTGCCCTCCGACAAAGCGACGGAACGCGACCAGGGCGATTCGGGTCCGCGCCGCCCGGCGGCGACGGAGGAGGCCTCCAGCGCCGCCGGCCCTTGCGCCCGTCAGAAACGCCCGTTAGAAACGCCCTTCAGAACTCGAAGCCCCCGGGGCGGCCGTTGCGGTCGGCCAGCAGCCCCGCCAGCGTCGCCACGGCGATCTCAGGGGGCGTGCGGGAGCCGATGTTGAGGCCGA
This sequence comes from Actinomadura rubrobrunea NBRC 15275, assembly GCF_001552235.1. Lineage (NCBI taxonomy): Bacteria > Bacillati > Actinomycetota > Actinomycetes > Streptosporangiales > Thermomonosporaceae > Actinomadura > Actinomadura viridilutea. The sequence goes on from NZ_BCQU01000013.1 coordinate 1,486, forward strand.
TGGGCCGGTGCACGCGGGCGATGCCGTCCGGCGGGACGCCCAGTTCTTTCAGCGCGGCGACGTGCGGCGCGGGGTGGCGCGGGTTGCCCATCACGCCGACCCAGCGGACGTCGTGCGCGAGCACGTCCCGCAGCACGGGGCCGAGTTCGGGGCGATGGTGGTCGGTGACGACGACGTCGGTGGTCCCGTCCAGGTCGGCGGGCACCTCGGCCACGGCGTCCGTCAGGCCCTTCGCGCGTTCCTTGTCCGGTTCCAGCAGCGTGCACCGGAAGCCGAGGTCCCTCCCGTAGCGCAGGAGGTAGCGGGACACGGGGGAGGCGAAGACGGCGACGAGCCTTCGGTCGGTGACGTCGAGAGCCGCCTCGCCGTGTGCGACGGCGCACGCCGGGTCGGGTTCGGTCATACCGGCAGTCTGACCCGCCCCTCCGTCCGAGGTCCAGCGCGCGGCCGTCCGTCCGCGCCATCTGCCGGTTCTGCGATATCCGCATATTCCGTCGGACCGTTATGGCAGTGTTCACCCAGCACAGCGGATCTTGGAGGGGGCACGTGACGGTTCCGGACGAGGGCATGACCGATCCTCGGCTGCAGGCCCAGGGCGAGCTGAGCATGGCGCGGCTGGCGCTCGACGACGGGGAGCTGCGCCACGCGGCCGACCATGTCGCGCGGGCGCTGGTGTGCGCCCCCGCCCTCCCGGAGGCGCACGAGCTGCTGGCGGCGCTGGCCGCGCATCCCCACGGCGGCGCGGACCTCTTCCCGCTGGAGCAGCCCGTCTTCCTGGGCACGGTGATCGCCCGTGCGCACGTCCTGGCGTCCCAGGGCCGCCCGGCGGAGGCGTTGGAGCTGCTGGTGTCGGCGCAGTGCCACGACCCGAGGGGCGCGTGGGCGGACGTGCCGTGGGTGCGCGACCCCGCCCTGCCCGCCCGGCTGGCGCCCGACCAGGCGAGCATGACGATCATGAGGCTGGCGAGCAGGCTGGACGATCCGGTGCCCGAGGACGCGCGGGCGCCGCTGCGGCCGTTCGCCGACCTGGCCCTCGCCCTGTGCGACGCCCACCCCGACCACCCCGCGATGCTGTGGACGTCCTCGATCCTGATGCGCCGCCTCGGCGCCACGGGCGAGGCGATCCGACTGGCGGCGCGGTCGGAGACCGTGCAGCCCTCCTTCTACGCGGCGATGGCGCTCGGGTACGCCTACCGCGCGGAGCGGCGCTACGACGAGGCCGAGCAGGCGTGGCTGCGCGCGCTGCGGTTCGAGCCGGACAACCTTGCCCTGTACACCGACATCGGGGAGCTTCTCGCCAACGCCGGCCGTGCGGACGAAGGGCTGCAGTGGGTCGAGCGCGCGCTGCAGAAGGACCCGGAGAACGAATGCGCCTTCCCCACGGCCTGCGGCATGCGCTTCGCCCGCGACGGGGACCTGGCCCATCTCGTGGCGCTGTCGGACTACCTGCGAGAGCACCCTGAGAACGGCCACGCCGACGATGTCCTCACCCATCATTCGCAGCGGATGTACTGGCTGGGGCATATCCCGCAGCCGACCGAGGCGGTCATCAACGTGCTGCGTCAAGTCCTCGCCGAGAGCGATGACGTGAGCGACATCGGCGGCATGTCCCTGACCATCTCCGCCCCCGAACCGCCGAGCGCCGTGCTGGCGTTCACGTCCGCCCTCGGGGTCTCCGAGGGCATCACCGTCACCGACGTGCCCGAGCCGGACGCGCGACGCCCCGTGCCCGAGGTCTTCGGCGGCGGGCCGGTGCGCGCCGTGCGCGGAAGCGTGTGGACGTACGAGGGCACTCGGGCGCGGCCCGCCGTCGCTCCGCCGTCCCCTGAGGCCGTGCAGGCCATCCGGGCTTTGGCAGGCCGCCCGTGGCGCCATCTGCCCGCCGCGTACGACGACGCGGTGCGGCTGTCCGGGCTGAGCCTCAACGACCTGGTGGGGCTCCTGGCGCATCCGCCGGTGCCGGACGAGGTCCCCGCCCGGCACCGCCCCGACTGGATCCGCTCGGCGCAGGCCTGGACGTGCCTGGGCATCGCGCACTTCCAGGCCGACGAGCCCTGGCACGAGTCGCAACGACGGGCCCTGCTGGTGGACCTGGCCTACGGTCCGGAGGACTGGGTGTCGGAGACGGCGCTCCTCGCCATGGTGGCCACCGCCTGGGTCGACCCGAGCACCCGCGCCGACGTCGCCGAGCTGGTCACCTGGCGGTTCATCGCGGCGGTCGAGGCCGCCCGCAGCCGCGCCGTCACCGTGCTGGAGTCGCTGGCGTTCCTGGTTCGCGCCACCCCGGGCGTGCATCCGGATGTGCGCTCCCTGGCCGACGACGTCCTCGCGCCGCCGGACGCCGCCGCGGCCCCCTAGCCCCGCGCGGCCCCCGCGCGCGGAGCCCTCGCCGCTTCTGCGAACCCCCTTTCCCACGGGGGTCATGCCTGCCAAGCTGAGGGGCACACTTCCAAGAGGGAGGCGCGGAAGCGAGGCACCATGATCGCGAGACCGGAGGGCGGCCCGCGCGTGGTCGTGGGGGTCGACGACTCCGCCGGGGCGCGGTGCGCACTGTCGTGGGCGATCGGCGAGGCCCGGCTCCGCGGCCTGCCGCTGCTGATCGTGCACGCCGCGCCGCTCCCGCCGCACGTGTCCGCGGCGGGCCAGCTCGGCTCGGGGGTCACCGAGGCCCTGCGGTCGGCGGGCGCGGAGCTGATCGCCCAGCTGCTCGACGAGGTGGCCGACGGCACCCCCTGCGGCGTCGAGATGTCGGCGCTCGCGCTGGTCGGCGAGCCTGGCGCGGCCCTGGTGCGGCTGGCCCGCGAGGAGGACATCCTCGTCGTCGGCCACGGCTCGCGAGGACTGTGGTCGCGGCTGGTGCGCCCGTCGGTCCGCCTGCACTGCGCGCGCCGCACTCGGGCCACCTTCGTGTGCGTGCGGCCGCCGGCGTTCGACTCGCTGCTCGACGGCCTGTCCGGGCAGGACGACGGCCCGGAACGCTCCCGGTTGCGCCGCATGCTCGGCTGGGGCGGCTCCCGGCATACGACCTGAGCGCGCGGCCTGTCGCGCCTCGCCGACGTCGGGGACGCCCGGGTCAGGCCGAAGGCAGATCCACCAGTCGCGCGAGCGACGCGCGGTGCCGGTCCGGCGTGCCCAGGGCGATGGCTGCGGACTTGGCGCGCTTGAGGTACAGGTGGGCCGGGTGCTCCCAGGTGAAGCCGATGCCCCCGTGCATCTGCACGCATTCCTCGGCGGCCTTCACGGCCACGGCCGAGCAGTGGGCCTGGGCGAGGGCGACGGCGACGTCGGTGTCCGGGTCGCCGACGGCGACGCAGGCCGCGGCGTAGCGCGCCACCGCGCGGGCCTGGGCGATCGACGTCCACAGGTCCGCCAGGCGGTGCTTGAGCCCCTGGTAGGAGCCGACCGGCCGGCCGAACTGGTAGCGGGTCTTCAGATGCTCGACGGTGATCTCCAGGCACCGTTCGGCCAGGCCGAGCTGCTCGGAGGCCAGCATGGCGGCGCCGGTGACCAGGGCGGCGCGCGCGGCGGCCTCCCCCTCGGCGACGCGGCGCGCGGGGACGGACGGCAGCGCGACGTCGCACAGGCGCCGGGTCATGTCCAGCGAGGTCACCGGCGTGCGTCGGGCGTCGGCGGCGTCCACCGCGTACAGGCCGCCGGGCGCGGGCACCAGCAGCACGTCGGCGGCCATCCCGTCGGCGACGCTGGTGACGCGGCCGGTGAGCGTTCCGCCCTCCACGCCGACGGTGGTGCCGAGCTGGTCCCCGGGCGCCGTGCTGAACGGCACCGCGAGCACGGCGATCTTCTCCCCCTCGGCCAGCTCGGCGAGCAGATCGCCGCCGGCCGCGTCCCCGGCGGAGCGCTCCGCGGCCAGCAGCGCGGCGGTGGCCAGGACCGCGCTGGAGAGGAACGGGACGGGCGCCACGGCGCGGCCGAGCTCCTCCATCACCACGGCGGTCTCCCGCCACGACGCCCCGGCCCCGCCGCGCTCCTCCGGCACCGGCAGCCCCGCGCACCCGAGCCGGCCCGCCACGGCCCGCCACGCGGCGGCGTCGTACGGCTCGTCCTTCTCGGTGCCCGCCAGCACGTCCGTCCAGGGGCACGTGTCGTCGAGCGCCCGGCGGACCCCGTCGCGCAGCTCGTCCTCGATCTCGCTGTAGAGCAGGTTGGTCACGGCCGCTCCTCCTCCCGCCCGCGGGTCGCTCACGGCGCCGGTCACTTGGGCAGGTCCTTCCACGCCACGTCCTTGTCGACCCTGATCTCGCCGGGCAGGCCGAGCACCCGTTCGGCGATGATGTTGCGCAGGATCTCCGAGGTGCCGCCCTCGATCGAGTTGCCCTTGGCGCGCAGGAAGCGGTAGCCGGGCGACCGCCGGGTGAAGTCCACCCGGGTCGGGCGGCGCATCGTCCAGTCGTCGTAGCGCAGGCCGTCCTCGCCGAGCAGCTCCAGCTCCAGCCCGGAGATCTCCTGGTTGAGCCGGGCGAAGGCGAGCTTGACGGCCGATCCCTCGGGGCCGGGGGCTCCGGCGGCCAGCTGCTGGCGCAGCCGTTCGCCGGTCAGGCGGGCCGCCTCGGCCTCCACCCACAGCCGCAGCAGCGCGTCGTGCAGACCCGGGGTGCGCAGCTCGGGACGCTCCCGCCACAGCCGCGCCACCACGCCGATCATGCCGTCCTCGCGTCCCGCGGCGTTGCCGCCGATGGCGACCCGCTCGTTCATCAGCGTGGTGGTGGCCACCCGCCAGCCCTCCCCGACCGCGCCGAGCCGGTGCTCGTCGGGGATGCGCACGTCGGTGAGGAAGACCTCGTTGAACTCGGCCTCGCCGGTGATCTGGCGCAGCGGCCGGACCTCGACGCCGGGCGCGGTCATGTCGCAGACGAAGTAGGTCAGGCCGCGGTGCTTGGGCACGTCGGGGTCGGTGCGGGCGACCAGGATCGCCCAGCGCGCCTCGTGCGCCATGGACGTCCAGACCTTCTGCCCGTTGACGATCCAGTGGCCGCCGTCGCGCACCGCGCGGGTGGCGAGCGCGGCCAGGTCCGACCCGGCGCCCGGCTCGCTGAACAGCTGGCACCAGATCTCCTCGCCCGTCCACAGCGGGCGCAGGAAGCGCTTCTTCTGCTCCTCGGTACCGTGGGCCAGGATCGTGGGGGCGGCCATGCCGAGGCCGATGGCATTGCGTTCGGGGTCGTTGCGCGGCGCCCCGGCGGCGGCGAACTCCTCGTCCACGACGGGCTGCAGCGCGCGGGGCGCGCCGAGACCGCCGAGGCCCGGCGGGTAGTGCACCCACGCCAGCCCGGCGTCGAACCTGGCGCGCAGGAACTCCAGCCGGTCCATGGCGGACGGATCGTGGTCGGCGAGGAAGGATCGGACCCGTTCGCGCAGGTCCTCGGCGTCGGGGGGTGCTGGACTCAAGGGGCGGACCTCCCTGGGACGGGCGGCGCCGGGGCCGCGACCCGACATACCAACTGGTCGGTATGGTCACCCTAGAAACAGCCGCCCGCCGCGTCAACAGCGCGCCGCGCGGGTTCCGGGCGCCGACGGGCGCCCGGAACCCGGAGGAGACGCGGTGCCCGTCAGGCGGACGGGACGCCGCCCAGCTCGGCGGGCAGCGGTTCACGGTGGAGCACCGTCAGCGAGGTGACGGCGCGGGTCAGCGCCACGTACAGGCGGGCCAGGCCGCGCGGTTCGGCGGCCGCGATCCGGGCCGGCTCGGCGACGATCACGTGGTCGTACTCCAGGCCCTTGGCCAGGGTCGCCGGGACGACCAGCAGCCTGTGCGCCTGGTCGGCGTCGGGTCCGAGCAGCCCGTGCGGGACGCCCGCCGCGGCGAGCGCCCCGGCGAGGTCGGCGGCCATGCCGTCGGGCGCGATCAGCCCGACGGAGCCCTCGCGGTCGAGCGACCGGCGCGCCTGCGCGACGACGGCCTCGGCCAGATCGGGCGCCCGGCGCACGGTCAGGGCGCCGGCTCCCGCGCGCAGGGAGCGCGGCGCGGCGAGGCCGGGCGCGATGTGCGGCAGCAGGCGGGCCGCGTAGTCCAGCACCGGGCCGGGGACGCGGAAGCCCAGCGTCAGCTCCGCCACCTGGCCGTCCCGGCCGAGGTGCCGCAGCACCTCCTCCCACGAGCTGGCCGACCAGGCGGTGGTGCCCTGCGCGAGGTCGCCCAGCACCGTCGCCGACCCGCCGGCGCAGCGGCGGCCGAGCGCGCGCAGCTGCATGGCCGACAGGTCCTGGGCCTCGTCCACCACGAGGTGGCCGAACGTCGGGGTCCGTTCGATGAGGTCGTTCAGCTCGTCCAGCAGGGCGCGGTCGGCGGCGGTCCACTTCGCCGACCGGTGCGACCGGTAGGGCTTGGCCCACAGGAGCGCGGCCTGCTCGTCCTCGCTCAGCAGCCCCTTGGCGGCGGCGCGCAGCAGGTCGGCGTCCGACAGCAGGCGGTGCAGCACCTGCTCGGCGGTGACCTTGGGCCACACCTGATCGACGAGCCGTTTGACGGGCCGCGAGCGGGCCACCTGGTCCTGGACGCGGTCGTCCGGCGCCTCGCCGCGCTGTTCCATGAGCACCAGGATGCGGTGCGCCAGGCGCTGGGCGAAGGCGGCGCGACCGTTGGCGTAACGCGCGGTCCCGCGCAGCGACGCGGCGATCTCGCGGACCTCGTAGTCGGGCAGCCGGAACCGGCTGGCGCCGCGCGTGTAGACCAGGCCCTCCTCGGGTTTGCGCACCTGGCGCCACAGGGCCCTGCGCAGCACCTCGGCCATCCGCGCGTCGCCCTTGAGCGCGGCGACGTCGGCGGGCTCGTCGGCGGTGGGCGCGCCGAGCAGGTCGTCGACGGTGGCCTGCTCGACGTGGATCTCGCCGAGGGCCGGCAGCACCGCGGAGATGTAGGCCAGGAAGGCCCGGTTGGGCCCGACGATCAGCACGCCGGAGCGGCCCAGCCGCTTGCGGTGCGCGAACAGCAGGTAGGCGGCGCGGTGCAGGCCGACGGCGGTCTTCCCGGTGCCGGGGGCGCCCTGCACGCACACGGTCGCGGGCAGGTCGGCGCGGACGATCTCGTCCTGGTCGGGCTGGATGGTCGCGACGATGTCGCGCATCGGGCCGGTGCGGGGACGCTCGATCTCCCGGGTGAGGATGGCCGACGGGCCGAGGGCGCGGCCGTCGAGCGGTTCGTCCTCGTAGGCGGTCAGCTCGCCGCCCTGGAAGCCGAACCGGCGGCGCCGCCGCCAGCCCATGGGGTCGGCGGGACCGGCGCGGTAGAACGCCCGCGCCACCGGGGCGCGCCAGTCGAGCACCAGCGGGCGGCCCTCGTCGCCGTCGTGGACATGGCGCCGTCCGACGTAGATGGTGGCGGGCAGGTCGTCGCCGCGTCCCTCGCACGCGTCCATGCGGCCGAAGAACAAGGGGGTGTCGGGCCGGTCGGCCAGCGCGGCGACCCGCTGGTCCAGCAGCGACTCCAGGTACTGCCGCGACACCCAGTCGGCGGCCACGTCGGCGGACAGCGAGCGCGCGTGCTCGCGCATGCGCCGCAGGGCCGCGCGGGCCTCGGACAGGTACGCCCGCTCGGCGGCGAGCACCTCCGCTTCGCCGCCGTCGCCGGCGCGGTCCTGTGCTCGGTCCTGTGCTCGGTCCTGTGCTCGGTCGTCTGCCAGGTCGGATTGGTCGGCGTCTGCCTCCCCCGGCGATTCACGTGCTACGGCCGTCGGATCGGCGGGCATGGCTGAACTCCTCCGCGTGCGGTGGTGGATCTGGTGACGGCTGACGTCGAGCGCCGGACGATGCCGGGCGCCGGATCAGGTGCCGGGCGACGTCAGGGCGAAGTCGCTCAGCCTACCGGTTCCGTGATCACTTGTCCGGACGTCGCGGAGGGGCCGTCCGGATGCGGTCGCGCGCGCCGCCCCGCGTCCGGTGGGACGCGGGGCGGCGGGACCGCGCGTTCGGCGGCGGGGCCGCTCAGCGGTGGCGGGCCACGTCGTAGGCGGCGCAGCCGATGAGTTCCAGGGACACCTGCATGCGCTGCAGGCTGATGTTGCCCGCGACGGTGTCCTCGGGGGTGTGGTAGAGGGGCTCGAGCCGGCTCGGCGCCTCGTCGCCGCGCCAGCTGAAGTTGCCGGCGTCGATGCCGCGTTCGTGGAACGCCTCGTGGTCGCTGGAGCCGCGGGCGGTCGGCCCCTTGGTCTGCCCGACGTAGCCGAGCCGCTCGGCGGCCGCGGCCACCGCGGCGGTGGTGGTGTTGTCCGCGCCGTCCACCGACAGCAGCCAGTACGTGCCCGCGGGCGGGTGGCTGGTGGCGACCATGTCGTTCTGGAAGCAGCCGGTGATCCTGGCGGCCTCCGCGTCGTCCAGCCGGCTGACGTAGTAGCGGGAACCGACCAGGCCGATCTCCTCGGCCCCCCACAGGCAGACGCGGATGTCCTGCTGGGTGGGCAGGCGGCGCAGCACGCGGGCCAGCTCCAGGCACAACGCGGTGCCGCTGCCGTCGTCGTTGCCGCCGGGCGAGCCGGGCACGCTGTCGTAGTGGGCGCTGACGATGACCGCCTTGCCCTGCGGGTTGGGGAACGTGGCCTTGCGTTCGGCGAGCACGTTGTAGGAGGTCAGGCCGGTGTGGCCGGTGACCTCCAGGGACAGGGTGCGGACCCCGCCGCGGATGCGCGCGCCGTGGTACTCGGCGATGCCCAGCACGGGGACGGCGACCGGTTCGGCCAGGTTCGGGAAGAAGGTCGCCGCCTTGCGCTCGGGGTAGGTCGTCGAGCGCACGTTCGCGATGAGGACGGCGGCGGCGCCCTGGGCGGCGGCGGCCTTGGCCTGGGCGAGCTCCTGGCCGGGGACCCGGGTGAACAGCGCGATCTTGCCGGTGAGGTCGGCGGCGAAGGAGGTGGCGGCGCCGAGGTCGACGACGTCGCCCCGTACGCGGCCGACGGCGCCGTTCGCCGCGGCGGCGCTCTGCCAGTGCTCGCGGCCCGCGCGCAGCTCGGCGAGCTTCTTGTCGGGAACGCCGAACGGCTGCAGCGTCACCTTGTAGCCGAGGCCCCGCAGCACACCGGCGATGTACTCGGCGGCGGCGTGCTCCCGCCAGGTTCCGCACACCCGCCAGCCGATCTGGTCGCTGAGCACCTTGAGGTGCTGGAGGGCGCGGCGGGCGTCGACCCGGGCGACCACCGCCTTGTCGCCGACGGTCAGGGACGGGGGGCGGACCGCGCCGGGGCGCCGCCGGGTCGCGGCGGCCGCGGTGCCGGGCAGGAGTCCGACGGTGGCGAAGCCCGCGGCGGCTGCCGCTCCGGCCAGCAGGTCGCGGCGTTTGACCTGGGGCATGGCGTCTCCTCGGGGTTCGATGGCAGGCCGCGCGTCGGCGGCCCCGGGCCGCGGCGCGGCCCGGACGGCCGGCGGTCGGCCTGCGCGGACTCAGGGGCGCCCTGTTTCGCGGCGAAGCTATGCAACCCGGTTTGCGCGATCAATGTCGCGTCTCGTTCCGCAACCGAAACGTGATCAAGATCTCCGCCTTGATCGCCTTGGGGCCGGCTCAGTATCGTGGCGACGCGTTAGTGATCCACGTCACATCGAGAGGCGGCGGATCGTGCGGGACGGCGAGACCGGGCTGCGCGTGTGCGGCGTCACCGTGCGGCGGCGCGGGGTGACCGTGCTCGACGGCGCGGAGCTGACGGCGCCGCCCGCCACGGTCACCGGGCTGGTCGCGCGGGAGGCGGACGCCGCCACCGTCCTCGCCGACGTGATCTGCGGCCTGGTCCGGCCCGCCCGCGGCGGCGTCCGGCTGGACGGGGCCGACCTGACCCGCGCCGCCCCGCATGAGCGGACCCGCCGGGGCGTCGCGCGCACCTTCCGCCGCCCCGCGCTGTTCGGCGGGCTCACCGTATGGGAGAACGTGCTGGTCGCGGCGGAGACGCACGCGCTGACCCGCGAGATGCCCGGGCGGACGCGGCGGGACCGGCGCAGGCGCCGGCGGGAGGCGCGGCGGAAGGCCGGGCGGGTCGCCGACGCGCTGCTGGAGCGCGTCGGCATCGCCGCGTACGCGCGGCTGCGCGCGGGGCGCGTGCCGCCCGACGTGGCGCGGCTGGCCGAGCTGGCGCGGGCGCTGGCGACCGGTCCGCGCCTGCTGGTGCTCGACGAGCCCTCCGCGGGCCTGCCGGTCCCCCGGTCCCGCGCGCTGGAGGTGCTGCTGCGCGACCTCGCCGCCGAGGGCCCCGCGGTCCTGCTGATCGAACGCGACCTGGAGCCGATGATCGGCGTCTGCGACGTCCTCCACCTGATGAGCGGCGGCCGCGTGGTGACGTCGGGTTCGCCGTTCGAGGTGTGGCAGGCCTGCCGCAGGCGTCCGGCGACGGCGGTCGGCCGCTGACCCCGCCTCACCGGGTCTCGCCGGGAGGCCGCGGATCTGAGGTGCGGATCTGAGGTGAGGAGCCGTGCGCCCCTGGGTATGCCCCCTCGAGCTCCGGGCGTCGGGGGCAGGCGCGGCGGTCCGGCGATAATGGCGCCACACATATGGCCGCGCCCCTCCGGGCCCGCGCCACGAGCCGATCCGAAAGCGAGACGCGCATGACGACCGAGCGGCGCCCCGTCCGCGAGGCCCTGCTCGACGCGGCGGCCGAGATCCTCACCCGGGACGGCTACCGCGGGCTGCGGATGCGGGACGTGGCGGAGGCCGCCGGGGTGAGCCGCCAGACGGTCTACAACGAGTTCGGCGACAAGTGGGGGCTCGTCCAGGCGGTCGTCGTCCGCCTCAACGACCGCTACCTGGACGGCATCGACCGGGTGCTGTCCGAGCACGACGACCTGTACTCGGCGGTGGCGGCCGCCGTCGTCTACACGATCGAGACCGCCGCCGACGACCCGATCCACAAGACCGTGCTCACCGGCGCGGGCGGCGACGAGCTGCTCCCGCTGCTGACCACGCAGGCCGAACCGCTGCTGTTCACCGCCCGCGCCCGCCTCGTCGAGCACGCCGGCGCCCAGTGGCCCGACCTGGACCGGCGCGCGCTCGCCGAGATGGCCGACACCGCCGTGCGGCTGACGATGAGCCACATGATGCTGCCGGACCAGCCGCCCGAGCGGGTCGGCCACCTGATCGCCCGCATCGTCACGCGCTACCTGGCCGCCGCCGACCGGCCGGACCGGCCCGACGCGTCCTCCGGCCCCGCCGCCGACGCCGATTCTTGATCCTCCCCTGTTGCCTTGATCACATCGGCGGCGCAGCATGGGTGGCGACCGGTCCCGCCCCCGACCGCCGAGGAGAACCGCGATGGCCGCCAAGGCGTACGCCAGCACCGTGCTCAACGCTCCCGCCGACCAGGTGTGGGCGTTCCTGCGCGACTTCGGCAACCTCGCCGAATGGATGCCGGGAGTGGACACCGGCGTCATCGAAGACGGCGGCCCCAGCGACCGGGTCGGGTGCGTGCGGCGCCTGATCGGCCCGGGCGACACGGTGTTCCGCGAGCGGCTGTGCGGCCTGGACGACTCCGACCGGTCCTACTGGTACGAGATCCTGGAGTCCCCGCTGCCCATCCGCGACGGGCGCGGCCGCATCCGGGTCGCGCCGGTCACCGACACCGGGCGGTCGTTCGTCGAGTGGCGCGGCGAGTTCTCGGCGGACGCGGCCGACGAGGAGGCCATGCGCAAGACGCTGTCCGACGCCATCTACGCGACGGGCCTGGGGGCGCTCCGCAAACGCTTCTCCTGACGCGCGCCGCCTCCGGCGCCCGCGTCACACGGCGACCGCGGCGAAGGCGGCCCGCAGCCGGCCGACCGCGAACCGCATGGCGTCGACGGCGGCGTCGAACAGGTCCGGCAGCAGGAAGAACGAGTGCACCACGCCCTCGTACCGGCGCGCCTCGACGGGCACTCCCGCCTCCGCCAGGCGCCGCGCGTACGCCTCCCCCTCGTCGCGCAGCACGTCCAGCTCGGCGGTGATCACGGTGGCCGGGGCGAGGCCGGACAGGTCGGGCGCGCGCAGCGGAGCCAGCAGCGGGTCGGCGGGGTCGGCGTCGCCCCGGTACATGCGCAGGCATTCGGCCATGCCGGCGGCGTCCAGCCCGTACCCGGTGCCGTAGGCCGCGTAGCTCGGGGTGTCCATGGCGGTGTCGGTGACCGGGTACACCAGCAGCTGGTGCGCCAGGGGGAGGCCGTGGTCGCGGGCCAGCAGCGCGACGGCGGCCGCCAGATTGCCGCCGGCGCTGTCGCCGGCGACCGCGACGGCTCCGGGCCGGGCGCCGAACCGGTAGGGGTCGCGCCCGACGGCGGAGGCGACCGCCCACGCGTCGCGGACCGCGGCCGGGAACGGATGTTCGGGGGCCAGGCGGTAGTCCACGCTGATGACAAGACAGCCGACGTCGGCGGCCAGGTCGCGGCACAGGGCGTCCACGCTGTCGAGCCCGCCGAGCACCCACCCGCCGCCGTGCAGGTACACCAGGGCGGGCAGCGGCGCCCCGCCGGGCGGTTCGGGCCGGTACAGCCGTACGGGGACGGGACCGTCGTCGCCGGGCACGGCGAGGTCGGCGACGTGCGGCAGGTCGCGGCGGCGCCCCGGCAGCGCCCGCAGCGCCGCGTCCAGGCTCCGGCGCGTCTCCGGCAGGGACGGCTGCGGCCCGTCCAGCGCGGACCAGGAGGCGAGCATCTCCAGATAGCGCGCGGTCTGCGGATGCACGGTCATGGGGCGACCTCCGGTTGCTCGCATGGCGCGGCGCGGCGCCGCCGAGGGGACACCGGGGACCTACCCGCGGCCGCCGCGACGAAGATGTCGACGAAGATGTCGATGAAGATGTCGACGCACATGTCGACGCAGATGTCACGAAGGGCACGGGGGCGCCGTGCGCACGGCCCGACGCGGCCGGACGCGCGCCCGCGGCCGCTCAGCGGCCCCACGCCTCCGCGACCAGCGCCTCGAACAGCCGCCGGTCCTCGCCCTCCTCGGGATGCCACTGCACTCCCAGGCCGAAACGGTGGCCCTGCAGTTCGACGGCCTCCACCACCTGGTCCTCGGCCCACGCCACCGCGGCCAGGCCCTTGCCGAGGCGGGCCACGGCCTGGTGGTGCCGGGTGGCCACCTGCGCCGTCTCGCCGAGGATCTTGCCCAGCGTGCTGGTCGGGTCGATCTGCACCGGGTGCCCGCCGTACATTCCGCCGGGCGGGGCGTGCCCGGCGTGCCCCACCGCCTCGGGCAGATGCTGCACGAGCGCGCCGCCGCGCGCCACGTTCAGCGCCTGCATCCCGCGGCCGATCGCCAGGAACGGCAGGTCGGCGTCGATGACCGCGCGCAGCAGCGCCAGCTCGAACCGGTCGCGCTGCGGCTGGGGCGGCCCCGTCTCGTAGTGGCGCCCCATCCCGTACAGCTGCGGATCCAGGTCGCCTCCCCCGGAGAACACGACTCCGCCCAGCGCTCCGATCAGGGCGTCGAGGCCGCGCAGCCCGGCCGTCGGCGGCAGCATGACCGGCACGCCCCCGGCGCGTTCGACGGACCGCACGTACGGCACGGGCAGCAGCGCGGCCTCCCGCACCCACTCGCCCCAGCGGGCCGGTTCCATATGGGTCGTCACGCCGATGAGCGGCGGGGCGCCGACGGCGGCCCCTCGGGCCCGCGGAACCCCCCGGATCGCCTCTCGCATGCCTTCCCCCTCGATGAGCGCCGGCCCCCGACGATCTCCACGCCCCCGCCCCGCCGGCCGACCGGGCGGACCGGCCGAACCAGGAGAACCAGCCTGGCCAATTTCGAAATCTACCCTCGGGGTTGAAGTTTATCCACCATCCGGTAAAACGCGTTGCGAGCCACGCGCGCGCCCGCCCGGATCACCACTGCGCACGTTCCATCCTGAATCGCCCGAAATAATGCGAACAAATGATCGCCGAACCGGCCGCCCGACATACCGAAGGGTATTCTTCTCCCGCCCTCCGCTGCGACGACGCCAGAGAATATCCGTCCCGGCGCCCTCGGCGCGGCGCTCGCGATACCGTCGAAGCCGGTTGATAACGAGCGCATATCAGTGCGAGAATCTCACGAGTTCGGACGTGGGGGCGTCCGGCAGGACCCGGCGGGCCGAGGGCCCCGCCGAGAAAAAGCCCTGGGGGGCGATCTGGCAAATGTCATCGATACCCCGAATCGTCAAAGAGAGCTTCACCCGCATCGAGCCCGTGGCGGACCAGGCGACCGCCTATTTCTACGGCCGCCTATTCGCCGAGCATCCGCGGTTGCGCGCGCTTTTCCCGCCCGCGATGGACGCCCACCGCGAGCGCATGTTCCAGGCGCTCGCCCGCATCGTGTGGAGCCTGGACGCGCCCGGCCAGATGACCGACTACCTGGAAAGACTCGGCCGCGACCACCGCAAGTACGGGGTGCTGCCCGAGCACTACCGGGCCATGGGCGGGGCGCTGGTCGCCACGCTGCGCGCCTTCTCCGGCGGACACTGGACGCCCGAGGTCGAGGCGGCCTGGGCCTCCGCCTACCGCTCCGCCGCCGACATCATGATCGCCGCGGCCGAGCGCGACGCGGCCGCCGCCCCGCCCTGGTGGGTCGCCGAGGTCGTCGACCACCAGCGCCGCGCGCCGGACCTGGCGGTGCTGACCCTGCGGCCCGACCGGCGCCTGAAGTTCACCGCCGGCCAGTACGTGCAGGTGCAGACCGCGCGCTGGCCCCGCGTCTGGCGCAGATACTCGATCGCCAACGCCCCGCGCCCCGACGGGACCCTGAGCCTGCACGTGCGGGCGGTGCCCGGCGGCTGGGTCAGCGGCGCGCTCGTCCGGCACACGCGCGTCGGCGACACGCTGCTCCTCGGCCCCGCGCAGGGGACGCTGACGCTCGACCCCGACTGCGACCGCGACCTGCTGCTGGTCGCGGGCGGCACCGGCCTGGCGCCGCTGAAGTCCCTGGCCGAGCAGGAGATCGCCTGGGCGCGCGGGCGCCGCGTCCACCTGGTGGTCGGCGCGCGCGGCCCGCTCGACCTGTACGACCTGCCCGACCTGCGGCGGCTGGAGTCCGGCTATCCGGGGCTTCGGGTGGTGCCGGTGCCGGCGGACGCCCCGCCCTGCGACGGGCCGCGCGGCCCCGTCTCCGCGGCGCTGGAG
This sequence comes from Actinomadura rubrobrunea NBRC 15275, assembly GCF_001552235.1. Lineage (NCBI taxonomy): Bacteria > Bacillati > Actinomycetota > Actinomycetes > Streptosporangiales > Thermomonosporaceae > Actinomadura > Actinomadura viridilutea. The sequence continues at coordinate 16,537 of NZ_BCQU01000013.1, forward strand.
CGGCTCCGGGACCGGTGGGACGACCACGAGGTCTACGTGGCCGGTCCCCCCGGCATGATCAGAGCCACCGTGGACGCGGCCCAGCGCCTGGGCGTGCCGCTGGACCGCATCCACCACGACCTGCTCGAGGCCGAACAGGACGCCGGCGGCCGGGCCCGCCGGGCGTCCGACCGGTCCGCGTGAGCGTCCCGTCCCCGCGGACCGCGGCCCGTCACCACCCGGCGCGCTCGCGCAGGAACGCCCCGGTCTCCTCGTCGGCGGGATAGAACGACTCGATGGCCAGCTCGGCGACGGTGATGTCGACCGGGGTGCCGAACGTGGCGATCGTGGTGAAGAACGACAGCCGCCGCCCGTCCTCCAACCGCAGCCGCAGCGGCACGCACACCTCGCCGCCGGCGGGCGGCGGGGCGGGCTCGGCCGCGGGCTCGGCGACGGGATAGTCGCGCAGCTCCCGGTACAGGTCGGCCAGCGCCGCGTCGGCGGTGAGCGCCACATGCCGCCGCACCCGGTCGATCATGTGCGCCCGCCATTCGGCCAGGTTGAGGATGGCGCGGGCCATCCCGTCGGGATGCATGCTCAGGCGCAGCACGTTGACCGGCGGCTCCAGCAGCTCCGGGGACACGCCCTCCATGAAGAGGCGGGCCGCGTCGTTGGCGTCCACCAGATTCCAGAACCGGTCCACCACGACCGCCGGGTACGGCTCGTGCCCTTTGAGGATGCGCCGCAGCGCCGTCCGCACCGCGTCCATGCGCGGTTCCTCCATCGCCGTCTCGGTGTAGATCGGCGCGTAGCCGGCGGCCACGAGCAGCAGGTTGCGATCGCGCAGCGGAACCTGCAGATGCTCGGCCAGGCGCAGCACCATCTCCCGGCTCGGCTTCGACCGGCCGGTCTCCACGAAGCTCAGGTGGCGGGTCGACACGTCGGCCTCGGAGGCGAGCTCCAGCTGGCTGAGCCGCCGCCGCTGCCGCCAGGCCCGCAGCTGCTCACCCACCGGGCGCACGTCGCCCAGGGACATCGTCATGGGCGTCACGCTCCGACGCTATCGGCGCCCCGTCATGGCGGCGATTACCCGCCAGGTCATGGTCCCTGAACGTGCCATGGAATGTCGGTGCGGGGTGTCAGACTGCCCCCCATGGCGACATGGAAGCAGTTCGAGGAGGAGGCCCCGGAGCTGGCCGCGAAGATCCGGGCGCGGTTCGAGGCGGCCGAGACGCACGTGCTGGCCACCCTGCGGCGAGACGGGTCCCCACGGGTCAGCGGGTCAGAGGTGGACTTCCTCGGCCCCGACCTCGCGTTCGGCTCGATGCTGAACGCGGTCAAGGCCCGCGACCTGCGGCGGGACGGCCGGTGCGCGATCCACGCCCATCCCGCCGAGGGCGGGGACGCCAAGGTCGCGGGCGTGGCCGTCGAGGTCACCGATCCGGAGGAGAAGAAGACCTACACCACCGGCACGGAGCCGCCCGGCGACTTCCACGCCTTCCGGCTGGACCTCACCGAGGCGGTCTTCACCTCGGTGGAGGACGACGAGCTCGTCATCCGGTTCTGGCGTCCGGGCGAGCCGGTCCGCACCGTCCGGCGGACCTGACCGCGGACGGTGCGACCGCCCTCCCGGCGCCGGGACGGCCGCACAGGATGGGCGCTCCCAAGGGGCGCCCATCCTGCCGAGCTGCTCCGAACCGGTGACGGCGCTTCTGGAGACGGGGCGGTGGTGAGGACGCTTACCTGAGAGGTCATCGACGTTCGCCGCGCGGGTCCGGCAGGCTACCGGCGCATCCGCCGAGGGAGGGACCCGTATGACCACCGACGACCTACTGGAAGCCATGCCGTTCGCTCGTGCCCTGGGCGTCCGGATCGACGCCGCGACACCGGACGAGGTCGCGGGCCGCCTGGAGTGGGCGCCGGAGCGCTGCACCGCCGGGGGCGTCATGCACGGCGGCGCGCTGATGGCGCTGGCCGATTCGCTGGGAGCGGCCTGCGCGTACCTCAACCTTCCCGCGGACGCCTCGACGAGCACCCTGAACTCCACGACGAGCTTCTTCCGCGCGGTGCGCGGCGGGGAGGTGCGCGCGGTGGCGCGTCCCCTGCACGTCGGACGCTCGACGATCGTCGTGCAGACCGACCTGCACGACGGCGAGGGCCGCCGGATCGCCCAGGTGACGCAGACCCAGGCCGTCCTTTCCCGCTGACCCGCGGCGCGCCGGCCTCGCGGGAGCCGGTCGGCGCGCGACGGACCCCGCACCCCGAGACCTCGGGAACCGAGCCGGGGCCCGCACCGCGGTGCGGGCCGCCCCGGGGTGACGGGCGCCCGTCAGCGCGTCGCCCTCGCCTTCGCCGTCACCGGCGGGCGGGGACGCGCAGGTCGCTGACCGGATGCGGGCCTTCGGTCTCGTGGCGGTAGTCCTCGCCGAACAGCTCGCGGTGCTCCTGGATGACGCGCTCGCTCGGCGGCTCCTCGCCGCCGTGGATCTGCTGCTGCATGTGCTGGAAGCGCTCGTGGGCCTCGCGCACGTAGCCGGCGCCGAGCGTGGTGAGGTCGATCTGCGTGCTGAGCAGGTCGCGCAGGAACTCCTTGTTGGGCTCGAAGGTCACCGGCGCGGGCAGCTCGGGCGCCAGGATGCTCTCCGGCTCCCGGTCGTCGTGTCGCCGCATCAGGTCGCAGGCGATCCGCAGGTGCTCGAGCTCCATGTTGAGGTGCAGCTCCCAGATGGCCTTGACCTTGGGATCGGTCTCGGTCTCCATCATCGAGTGGTACATGTAGCACTCGTTGTACTCGTGGTTGACCAGCCGCTCCCACCAGGTCTCCCCCGGGTCCACGAGCGACTCGTAGTGGGTGACGTGCTCCTCTTCGATGAGCCCGATCTCCTGGTAGAGCTGGCGGGCGATCGGCTCCATGTACTGCGGGCCGACGTTCATGTAGAAGTTCATGGTCTGCTGCTCGGCCGCGGTGATGGTCAGCGCGTGCAGCTTGGAGATCGGCTGCGCCCGGTTCCGGTCGTACGGGTCCCGCACGTTGTCGGCGGCGTCGCGGTGCTCGACCTTCGTGGGGCGGCCGGGCATGATCTCGGTCAGGTCGCCGACGAGCTTCTCGGCCTTGCGGTGCTCGATCATCTCGTACAGGTTGGCGTACCGGTACAGGTGGTCGAAGTCCTCCAGCACACCGAACTCGTACGCCTGCCGCAGGTACGGGTCGGGCTCCATCCGCGCCACCCAGGAGGTGAGGTCCACGGCGACCTGCTCGTAGGAGATGGTGGTCTCCAGCGGGCTCGCCTGCCCGGGCAGCAGCCAGTTCACGGTCTTCTGCTGCTGCTGTTCGATGTAGCGGACCTGGGCCAGCTGCCGCCTGATGTCGGGGTCCGGACAGACCCGGGAGAAGTGGTGGCTGAAGAAGATCGCCTCCACCTCGATGCCGTTCATCGCGATGATGCGGCATTTGGTGTACGGGTCGGCGCGGTCGGGGTCGACGGGGACGACGTTCATCTCCCGCCAGTTGCGCACCTGCTGGTCCAGCGGGATGCCCCGGTGCTCCAACGGGTTGAAGGACATGTACCTCACCTTTCTGCCGAGAACGCCCCTGTGTGCAGATCGGGCCCATGGCGCCGTACCCGGAGAGAAGGCTCCTTCACGCTGATCAGCGCCCAACTTTCGGCAATGCCCGCTTAGGCCCTCGTCGTCCGGGTACGGCGACGCCCGCACACCCGAGAGCAAGGAGCGACGTATGGGCACTTCGACCACTCAGGCCCCGCCCCGCGACGTGATCGACCTGCTGTGCCAGCAGCACGGCCAGATCCGCGACCTGTTCGCGCGGGTGGAGGGCGGCACGGGCGACGAACGGCGGGACGCCTTCCGCGAGCTGGTGCGGCTGCTGGCGGTGCACGAGACCGCCGAGGAGGAGATCGTGCACCCGGTGGCCCGGCAGCGGCTGGACGGCGGCGACGGGATCGCCGACGACCGCCTCGAGGAAGAGCGCTCGGCCAAGGAGCTGCTCGCCGAGCTGGACGGCATGGACACCGAGGACCCGCAGTTCCTCCCCAAGCTGGACAGGCTGCGGATCGAGGTGCTGACGCACGCCCGCGCGGAGGAGCGCTACGAGTTCGAACGGCTGCGCGGCCAGTTCGGGCAGAAGGAGCTGACGACCCTGATGAAGGCCGTCCAGGCCGCCGAGGCGACCGCCCCGACCCGTCCGCACCCGGGCGTGGAGACCGCCGGGAAGAACCTGGCGGTGGGGCCGCTGGCGGCGTTGATGGACCGCGTGCGGGACCTGGTGCGTCAGATCAAGGGCTGACGGGCCCGGCCCTTTACATTGTAGATTCCTTAGGGCGCCGCCGATGGAGAACCGGCGGCGGACTTCGGCGGGGTTGCGCCTTCCTCAGATCCGAGGGCGTCGCCTAGGGACGTCGGCGATCTGCCGCCGCTCCTCGGCGCGTCCGCCAGGCGCCGATTTCGGCGCTGTCGACCACCCGCGTCGGGCGCTCGACCTAGGGCATCGAGCGGCTGGTGGTGAACCGCGCATCGAGGCCCCCCGCGGTCAGCGGGAGCGCCTCGGCCTGCCGCCGTCGACCAGGTGCGCCGCTTCGCCGCGGACGGCGACGAGCAGGTTTCGCGCCGCTCCTGGAACCGGGCGGCGAGATCGGCGCCGTCGTCGTCCGGGTCGGCGGGGTGTTCGGCCGGATCGCGTGGAACGAGAGCGCGGAGGCGGCGCCCGCCGTCCGGCGCCTCGCGCGGCCGTACGCCTAGCGCGGCGCGGGCTTCGTCGACCGACACCACGGGCGCCGGGAGACGGGCGCCGGTCTGGGAGCCGCGCCGCGTCCGGGCGTGGTTGTCGACGTCGTGCGGCACGCCCGCCTTTTCTCGGCGCGTCCCGGTCCGGCGGTCGCGCGGGACGGCCTCAGCCGGTCCCCGCCGCAGCCGGCGACGACCGGGCGGAAGCCCCGCGCCGTCCGTCCTCCGCCCCTCGTGCGCGGGCCCGGCGCGCCGGACCCGGCGAGCAGCGGACGGCGCCGCCGGACCGGTCGCCCGGCGGCCGGCGGCGCCGTGGCGGCCGTCAGACCTTGCGCCACTTGGGGATCCAGGCGCCGTCCTCGACGACGTAGTCGCCGAACAGGGCGGGGGCCTCGCGGCGCATCACCTCGCCGATGCGGTTGAACAGCAGCCTGATCTCCTCTTCGGCGGCGGGAGCGGTGCGGTTCTCGATCGTGTGCCGCAGGGTGCGCACGTTCGCCGTCCACACCAGGCCGGTGGCCACGCCCTCGGGGGCGAACCGGCGCATGAACGAGGTCTTGTGCTTCTTCTCCTTGAACGGCACGCCCTCGTCGTCCAGCCCGAAATGCTGGGCCATCCAGGCCTGGAACTCCTCCATCTGCTCCAGCAGCGCGGTGGCCCGCTTCATCAGCTCGGCGTCTTCGCGCGCCCACTGGGGGAACCAGAACGGGATGTCCTGCAGCCGGACGAACCGCAGCGACTCCTGGGAGATGGCCACGCCGGGCCGGTGCCGGACGAGCTCGTGGGTCAGCACCCGGCTGACGTTGTGCAGGACGAAGCTGAAGCTGACGTGCTCCAGCACCGAACCGTGCATGCTCCGCAGGATGTTCTCCAGATAGGCGCCCTGGTCGGTGCGGATGCGGGTGACGTTGGGGTTGAGCCCCGGCTCCCAGGACCGGTAGCACAGCCGTCCGGCGAACTCGGCGAGGTTCTGCGGGTCGTTCAGCTCGGCGTCGAGCTCGCCCCGGTCGAGGCGCTCCAGCCACTTCTCCCCGCCGACCTCGCGCAGGTAACGGGCCACCTCGTCGTAGTCCATCGCCGGCCGCGCCACGAGGTAGACCTCAGGCTCGACGCTCTTCATGTGCGCTCCCCCCTACCGTTCCGGTTCGTCGGCACCTAGCAAACCAGCTCCCGCCGACAGTCCGTGCCTTGGGAGGGTACGGTGCGGGGCACGGGTCCGCGACCGCGCAGCCCCGCCCCCGACGCGTCATGCACGAATGGGGATGACACTCCTGTCGTTCGTGCAGCAGACTGGGAGTCCGCGGGTCACGGAAGGAGCGGCGATGCAGTCGACGCAGGGCGCGGAGCGGGTCGTGGCGGTCCGGGGGCCGTACCGCGGCCGACCGATCTCCTTCCTCGGCCCCCATGAGACGGCGGGGTGGCGGCTCAAGGTCTACGGGATCACCACCGAGGGCGCGCGGCCGCCGGCCGGGCTCGTGGACGCCGCGCTGACCCTCGCGCCCGAGGTGCTGCCCGCGCCGGCGGTGCTGCGCGACGGCGCCGAGCCCGACCGCTACGGACTCGGGTTCGTGGTGGTGCACCGGGCGGGGGACTTCTGCTTCGCGCTGTACGACTGGTGGGCCGGGGAGAACGAGCTCCGCCAGCGGCTCTACTCGTCCCCGCTGGACGCCCCCCGCGCCCTGCGGCCGCATCCGACGCCGGCGGTGTTCTGCGTGTGGGAGGGCGCCGTCGTCGACCACGAGCGGCGGGCGTGGCTGCGGCACGTGCTCACCCGCCCGGAGGCGCCGGACGTCGACGCCTACCTGCGCGACACTTTCGAAGGGGTGGTCTAGTGTCCGACGAGCTCAAGGTCTTCGGCGCCTGCCCGCTCGACTGCCCCGACGGCTGCTCGTGGGTGGTCACGGTGCGCGACGGCCGGGCGGTCGGGCTGCGCGGCAACCCGGACCACCCCTACACCCGGGGCGCGCTGTGCACCAAGGTCAACCGGTGGCTGGAGCGCGCGAACTCGCCGGACCGGATCCTGCACCCGCTGCGCCGGGTGGGGCGCAAGGGCGAGGGGCGGTTCGAGCGGATCTCCTGGGACGAGGCGCTCGACGAGATCGCCGACCGGCTCGGCCGCATCACGCGCGACCACGGCGGCGAGGCCGTCTGGCCGTACTGGGGCACCGGGACGCTCGGCTACATCCAGGGCCTGGAGGGGGCCGCGGGGCGGCGGTTCTTCAACGTGCTGGGCGCCTCGGCGCACAGGGCCGACATCTGCTCGGCGGCGGGCAACTACGGTCTGCTGTGCACGATCGGCTCGCCGGGAGGCATGGACCCCGAGGACCTGGCCCACGCGCGGCTGATCCTGCTGTGGGGGACCAACCCCCTGACCAGCGGCCACCACGTGTGGAAGTTCGTCCAGGCGGCGCGGCGCGAGGGCGCCCGCGTGGTGGCGATCGACCCGGTGGCGACCCGGACGGCCCGGCAGGCCGACGAGCATCTGGCGCCGCTGCCGGGCACCGACGCGGCGCTGGCGCTGGGGCTGCTCAACGTCGTCGTGGGTCTCGGCGCCCACGACGAGGAGTACATCGAACGGCACACGCTGGGCTGGCCGGAGTTCCGCGAGCGCATCGAGGCGTTCCCCCCGGAGCGGGCGGCGCGGATCACCGGGGTGCCCGAGGAGAAGATCGTCGCGCTGGGCGAGCTGGTCGCGCGGACGCGCCCCACCGCCATCCGCGCCACGCAGGGCCTGCAGCGGCACGGCGGCGGCGCGGAGACGCTGCGCACGCTGGCCTGCATCCCGGGCGTGACGGGCGATTGGGGGCGGCTGGGCGGCGGGCTGACGTTCTCCACGTCCGGCCACGTCAAGCTGAACCGGGCCGCGCTGTTCCGGGACGACCTGCGCCCCGGCCCGGTGCGGAGGCTGTCGATGAGCAGGCTCGGCGAGAACCTCCTGGAGCTCGACGATCCTCCGGTGATGGCGCTGTTCGTCATCGCCGCCAACCCGGCCGCCAGCGCCCCGCACCAGAACAAGGTCCGCCGCGGTCTGGCCAGGGAGGACCTGTTCACGGTCGTGCTGGAGCAGTTCCCCACGGACACGACCGACTACGCCGACATCGTGCTGCCCGCGACGATGCAGCACGAGCACGCGGACCTGCACGAGGGCTACGGGCATCTGTACCTGACGTGGAACGAGCCCGCCGTGGCGCCGCCGGGGGAATGCCTGCCGACCACCGAGACGTTCCGCCGCCTGGCGCGGCGGATGGGGCTGACCGAGCCCGGCCTGTACGACTCCGACGAACGGCTCGCCGAGCAGGCGCTGGCGTCCGATCACCCGTGGATGACGGGCATCACCTTGGACCGGCTGCGCAAGGAGGGCTTCGTCCGCATGGCCGTGCCCGCGCCGTTCCTGCCGTACGCCGAGAAGTTCCCCACGCCGTCGGGGCGGCTGGAGTTCCGGTCGCGGCGCGCCGAGGCACTCGGGCTCGACCCTGTGGCCGGGTACACGCCCCCGGGCGAGGTGACCGATCCCGAGCGCGCGCGCCGCTACCCGCTGGCCTTGGTGTCGGCGGCCCCGCACCACTTCCTCAACACGCAGTTCGGCGACAACGCCGAGCTGCGGCGCCGCTCGGGCGGGCCGACCGTGCGGCTGCATCCCGACGACGCCGCGGCGCGCGGCCTGTCGTCCGGGCAGCGCGTGCGGGTCGCCAACGAGCGCGGGGCGTTCGAGGCGGTGCTGCTGGTCACCGACGAGGTCCGGCCGGGCGTGGCGGCGACCAGCAAGGGGCATTGGCCCAAGCTGTCGGGAGGGGCCAACGCCAACGCCGTGGTCGACGACCGCGCCACCGACGCCGGCGTCGGCCCGGTCTTCCACGACACCCGCGTGGAGGTGTCGGCGTCGCCCGCGCCGTGACGCCCTGCGCACGCCCGGCCGACCGGTGTCGCCTCTAGGGCGCCCCCTCCGCGGCCGGCGCAGCGGGGGTCACTCGGCGAGCACCGCGTCGATGTCGTCGAGAATCGCCCGCTTGCCCTCCTCGTCCAGGAACGACGCGGTGACGGCGTTGCGGGCCAGGTCCGCCAGCTCGGCCCGGCCCAGTCCGAACACCTCGGCGGCCACCCGGTACTCGCCGGTGAGGGTGGTGTCGAACATCGGCGGGTCGTCGCTGTTGAGCGTGACGAACAGGCCCTGCTCGAGCATCGTCGGCAGCGGGTGCTCGGCCAGGTCGCGCACCTGCCCGGTCCGCAGGTTGGAGGTGGGGCACACCTCCAGCGGGATCTGCCGCTCGCGCAGCAGGTCCATCAGCCGCGGGTCCTGGACGCAGCTGATGCCGTGGCCGATGCGCTCGGCGCCGAGGCCTTCGATGACCTCCCAGATGGTCTCCGGGCCGGTCATCTCGCCGCCGTGCGGCACGCTGTGCAGCCCCGCGTCGCGGGCGGCGCGGAACGCGGCGCGGAAGTCGTCCCGGTAGGGCGGGCGCATCTGCTCGATGCCGCCGATGCCGAAGCCCACCAGCGCCTCCGGCGGGTGCTTGACGGCGTGCTCGGCGGTGGCGGCGGCGCCGTCGGCGCCGAACTCGCCGGGGATGTCGAAGATGTAGGCGACGCGGATGCCGAGCTCGTCGCGGGCCCGCCGCGCCGCCTCGTCCAGGGCCTCGGTGACGGCGGGCATCGCCATGCCCATCCGCTGGTGGGTGTAGGGGGTGACGGTCAGCTCGACGTACCGGGCGTTCTGCGCGGCCAGGTCGCGGGCGGCGCCCAGCACGAGCGTGGCCACGTCGGCGGGCGTGCGGACCAGGCTGGACACCGCCTCGTACACCTCCGCGAAGTGCGGGAAGTCGCGGAAGCGGTAGAACGCGCGCAGCTCCTCCTCGCTGGTGGGGACGGGCCCGTCGGGGTGGCGGCGGGCCAGCTCCAAGACGGTGGACAGGGACGCCGACCCGACCAGGTGCACGTGGAGCTCGACCTTGGGGAGGGCGTCGATGAACTGTTCGATGGATGTTCTGTCGCTAGGCACGGGGGCGACGCTAACAGGGCTTTCCGCGCAGATGACAGGCAATTTCCCGTTATCGGACACGATTGTGTCAGATACGCGTGCGGCAAGATGGAGCTCATGCGCGCGTCCCGGCTCATCTCCATGGTGCTGCTGCTGCAGTCGCGGGAACGGATGACGGCCGCCGAGCTGGCCCGGGAGCTGGAGGTGTCGGAACGCACCGTCTACCGCGACGTGGAGGCGCTGTCGGCGGCCGGCGTGCCGGTGTACGCCGAGCAGGGCAGGAACGGCGGCTACCGGCTGGTCGGCGGGTACCGGACGCGGCTGACCGGGCTGAGCCGCGAGGAGGCCGAGGCGCTGTTCCTCGCGGGCCTTCCCGGCCCGGCCGAGGACATGGGCCTGGCCGACGCGGTCGCCGCCGCCGAGCTGAAGCTGCGGGCCGCGCTGCCCTCCGCGCTGCGCGACGCGCCGCTGCGCGCCGGCCAGCGCTTCCACTTCGACGCCCCGGGCTGGTTCACCGACGCCGAGCCGCCGCCGCTGCTGCGCGACCTGGCCCGGGCGGTGTGGCGGGACGAGGCCGTCGAGCTGCGGTACCGCCGCGACCGCGAGGTCACCCGGACGGCGCACCCGTACGGCCTCGTCCTCAAGAACGGCATCTGGTACCTGGTCGCGCGCGTCGCGCGGCGGTCGTCTCCCTGGCCGTACCGGACCTACCGCGTCGACCGCATCGCGGCGGTGCGGGCGCTCGGGGAGCCGTTCCCGCGCGACCGGGAGTTCGACCTCGCCGGGTACTGGGCGGAGCAGGCCGAGGAGTTCCTGCGCTCGATGCTGCGCGACGAGATCACGGTGCGGTTGAGCCCGGCGGGCCTGCGGTGGCTGCGCCACGCCGTGGAGCCGTACGCCGCGCGCCGGGCGGTCGAGCGGGCCGGGGAGCCCGACGAGCGGGGCTGGGTGACCACCAGGCTGCCCGTCGAGTCCCCGGACGTCGCCCACGCGCAGCTGCTGGCCCTGGGGCCGGAGGTGGAGGTGCTCGACCCGCCGGAGCTGCGCGCCCGCATGGCCGACAGCGCCGCCCGGCTGGCCGCGCTCTACCGATAGCTCACCGGTAGCCGGTGACGTCGGCGGGCTTGCCCGCGTCCTGGACCTCGCGGATGTAGCGCCAGGCGTCGGGGCGGCTGCCGTCGACGTCGGTGAAGCCGTACACCCGGGCCAGGCCGCCGCTGGACAGCGACCGCCCGTTCCACCGGTGCCGGTCGGGGTCGGCGGCCAGCGCGACGACGGCCCGTCCCACGAACGCCGGGGACTCGGAGATCGCGAAGTGCGGGTCGACCTTCGTGCCGTCCGTCCAGGTGTCCTCGGTGACCCCGAAGTGCTCGAGCATCGCCTCCGAGCGCAGCCAGCCCGGGGTCAGCGCCACCGCCGTGCAGCCGTGCTCCTTGATCTCCTCGGCCCAGGCCAGCCCCATCCGGATCACCGACCATTTGGCCAGGTCGTAGTAGAAGCCGGTCGCCCTGCGGTAGGCGGAGTTGTACTCCAGCGTGCCGTCGGTCATCTCGACCACCAGCCCGCCGGGGTTGCGGATGAGCAGCGGCAGCGCGTGGCGGGCGGTGACGATGTGGGTCTCCACGCCGAGGCGCAGCATGCGCAGTCCTTTGTCCAGATCCATCCGCCACATCGGGGTGTCCCACTCGCCGAGGTGGTCGGCGCCCCAGATGTCGTTGACCAGGATGTCGAGGCGTCCGTGGTCGGCGTCGATCCGCCGCACCACCGCGGCGACCTGGTCGGGGTCCAGGTGGTCGGCGGCGATCGCGATGCCCTCGCCGCCGGCGGCGGTGACGAGCTCGGCGGTCTCCTCGATGGTCTCGGGGCGGTCCATCTCGGACCGCCGCCCCCGGGTGGTGCGTCCGGTGACGTAGACGGTCGCGCCCGCGGCGCCGAGTTCGACGGCGACGCCCCGGCCGGCGCCGCGGGTCGCCCCGGCCACCAGCGCGATCCTGCCTGACAACGCTTTCGCCCGCGCGTTATCGGTCTCGTTCACGGTCTCGTTCGCGGTCATGCCGCCGATGCTCGCAGCGATACCTGTCAGTGAATGTCAGGTATTCACACCCGAACGATCCGACGAAGCCGATCACGCGGGAAGCGAGGGCGCGACGCGTCCGGATCATCCGCACGCCGAGCCCGGAGATCCGCCGCGCCAGGGAAGGCGAGCTGGACGGAGGGGGTCGAACCCCCTCCGACCGGGGATAACGCAGCGGCCCCCATGCCGGGAACACTCGACACATGGACGCCGCCCCGCCAGTATCCCGTCTTAGAACGCGCTTCGGACAGGCCCCAGGGGACTAATTTCAGCCGACCGATTAGCCCCGCGGGACCATCCGCAACCCGTCCCCGCGTCGCCTCAGCGCGCCTCGCGGCGGCACAGGCGCAGCACGTTCGCGATGACGCGGTGCCCGGCCCGGCCCTGCGCGGTGAGGATCGACTCGGGATGGAACTGCACCGCCCAGCGGCGCCGCGCCGGGTCCTCGATCGCCATGACCACGTCGCCGGTCAGCGCCGTCACCTGGAAGCCCTTGACCCGGTCGGGCGTGGCGTGCAGGGAGTGGTAGCGGGCCGCGGTGAACTCGTCGGGCAGCCCCCGCAGCAGCTCGCCGCCCGCGACCTTGACCGTTCCCGGCTTGCCGTGGGCGGGCTCGCTCAGCAGCGACAGCTCGCCGCCCGCGTGCTCGACCATCGCCTGCAGGCCCAGGCACACGCCGAACACCGGCAGGCCGCGGGCGTCCAGGGCGTCCAGCAGCTCCGCGGTGGCGAAGTCCGCGGGGCGTCCCGGGCCGGGCGACAGCACCACCAGGTCGGGGGCGTGCTCGTCCAGCAGCCGGTGCGGGAAGCCGTGCCGCAGCGTCAACACCTCGGCGCCCTGCTGGCGGAAGTAGTCGGCCAGGGTGTTGACGAACGAGTCCTCGTGGTCGACCAGCAGCACCTTCAGGCCGACCCCCGCCCGCTCCGGCTCGGGCCCGGCGTCGGCGTCCGCGGCGGCCCGCGGGTCCTGGGACGCCTCCAGCGCCTGCAGCAGCGCGCTGGCCTTCAGGTACGTCTCGCGCTCCTCCGCCTCCGGGTCGGAGTCGTACAGCAGGGTCGCCCCGGCCCGCACCGTGGCGACGCCGTCGCGGATCTGCGCGGTGCGCAGCGTGAGCCCGGTGTTCATCGAGCCGTCGAACCCGACGTACCCGACCGCCCCGCCGTACCAGCGGCGCGGCGCGTCCTCGTGGTCCTCGATGAACTGCATGGCCCACGTCTTGGGCGCCCCGGTGACGGTGACCGCCCACATATGGGTGAGGAACGCGTCGAACGCGTCGAACCCGGGCCGCAGCCGCCCCTCGATGTGGTCGACGGTGTGGATCAGCCGCGAGTACAGCTCGATCTGCCGCCGCCCCAGCACCTTGACGCTGCCGGGCACGCAGATCCGCGACTTGTCGTTGCGGTCCACGTCGGTGCACATGGTCAGCTCGGACTCGTCCTTGGCCGAGGCCAGAATGGCGCGGATCTGCTCGGCGTCCTCCAGCGGGTCCCGGCCCCGGCGGATCGTCCCGGCGATCGGGCAGGTCTCCACGCGGTCTCCGGTGACCCGCACGAACATCTCCGGGGACGCCCCGACGAGGTACTCGCCGTCACCCAGGTTGAACATGAACTCGTAGGGCGCGGGATTGGTCTCGCGGAGCCGCTCGAAGAACGCGGCGGGCGAGTGGCAGCGGCCGTGCATGGCGTGCCCGGGGGTCACCTCGAACAGGTCGCCCCGCCTGAACCTCTCCTTGGCCTCCCGCACCATCCGCGCGTACGCGCCCGGCACCGGCTGCGGCGGCAGCTCGCCGGGGACGTCCGGGACGGGGGTGGGCTCGGTGCGGCGCGGCAGCCCGGCGGTGCCGCGACCGTCGACCTCGAAGTCGTAGGACAGCCGGTGCTGGGTCTCCCGCTTGCGGTCCACGACGACCATCTCGTCGGCCAGGTGCAGGACGAGGTCGCGCTGGTCGGCGGGCCGCCGGTGGCGCAGCCGCAGCGGCTCGAACTGCAGCGACAGGTCGTAGCCGAACGCGCCGTACAGCCCGAGGTGCGGGTCGTCGCAGCGGAACAGGTCGACGACGGCGCGCAGCGCGGTGAACACCGTCGGCTGGCGGCTGCGCTCCTCCTCGGGGAAGAACTCCTCGGTGGGCGGCACGAACACCGCCAGCCGCCGGTCCCCCTCCTCGGCGGTCACCTCCCCGGCGCCGCGCAGCGCGCCCGCCAGGGCCGGGAGCAGGACGCGCCCCCGGTCGTTCAGCGCCCGCGCCTCGACCTCGCGGCCGCGGGCGACGATCTCCACGCAGGGGTCGACGTAGGCCATGTGCCAGCGGGTGTAGCGGCCGGGGTACTCCATGCCGGAGCTGAGCACGCCGCCGCGCCGCTCCCCCACCGCGGCGACGAGGCCGTTGAGGAGCTCGGACCCGCGTTCGGCCTCCACCGGGACGGCCGTACGGGTCACCCGCACGCCCCCGGACGTCGCGAACCGACGGATCTGCGCTTGCTGTGAGACGGTGTCCACCGGGTGGCCCCTCGCGTATCGGGCCCTCATCCGCCGGAGACGAGAAACGACCGCCGGATGAGGGCGGTCGCCTGCAAGTCAACGTCGACGAACCGGCGCCGCCTCTCAGCGGCGCCACCACCACCGGCGGCACGGGCACACGCCGATCGCCGCCGTCGGGGCGGCGAGCGTGTGACCGCGTCCGGTTCGCATACCGCCGAGCTTACCGGGCGGCCTCGCACCCGGCCACCTCCCCGGCGGGCCGGACGGCCCTTTCACCGCCCGCCTTTCCTTTCACCGACCCAGCCTTTGCATCGATCCACCTCAGGGGCCGCTGACAGCGGGTTCTCAAGGCGTGGGGATTTTGCGACGATGGCCCGCAAGGGAACGCTTACACCGCGGGAGTGGTTCCATGACGGCCTCCCCCTCGCGCAAGAACACCGAGTTCGAGCTGCGCGGCGTCAACCACCTGGCGCTGGTGTGCCGCGACATGAAGCGGACGGTGGACTTCTACTCCGGCGTGCTGGGCATGCCGCTGATCAAGACGATCGAGCTGCCCAACGGCTGGGGGCAGCATTTCTTCTTCGACTGCGGCGGCGGCAACGCGCTGGCGTTCTTCTGGTTCCCGGACGCGCCCGAGGCGGTCCCCGGCGTGACCGGGCCCACGGACCTGCCCGACCGCGGCGGGCTGGTGTCGGCCGTGGGGTCGATGAACCACATCGCCTTCGACGTGCCGCCCGAGCGGATCGAGGAGTACCGCGACCGCCTCATCGCCAAGGGCGTGGACGTCGGTGTGA
Source organism: Actinomadura rubrobrunea NBRC 15275 (assembly GCF_001552235.1). Classification (NCBI taxonomy): domain Bacteria; kingdom Bacillati; phylum Actinomycetota; class Actinomycetes; order Streptosporangiales; family Thermomonosporaceae; genus Actinomadura; species Actinomadura viridilutea. The sequence goes on from NZ_BCQU01000013.1 coordinate 31,577, forward strand.
TCCTCAACCATGACGACAGCGAGTTCGGCGTGGCCCCGGAGACGCACGACGGGGTGTTCGTGCGCTCCATCTACTTCAAGGACCCGGACGGCATCCTTGTCGAGTTCGCCGCCTGGACGCGGGAGCTGAACTCCCCCGACGACGTGCGGCACGAGCCGCGCACCGCCGCCGACCGCACCGTCTGACCGGCAGCCGCGCCTCGCTCCGTCTCCCCTTCTGACCTGCCGACGTCCCCTTCTGACCTGCACCCGTCCCCTTCTGACCTGCACCCGCGTCGCGGACGCGGCCGCCGGGCCGGGCCGTCGGGCGTTCCACGATCTGGATCGGTCCACACACAGTCGTGCCGTCGCCGATATCGGCTTGTGACCGACGTGGCGGTAGTCTCCCGCACCACCCCTGCCACCGGGTCGTCTCACGATGCGAGAAGGTCCGGTGACGCGCCCGTGACGAGGAGGATCCCTTGCCCGCGCAATCGCCTCCGCCCAAGCGCGGATCCGACCGCAGTCCATGGAACCTGATGCTGCTGCCGGCGATCATCATCCCGCTGTTGACGTTCCTGTACAACAGGGATGAGCCCCGGCTGTTCGGCTTTCCCGCCTTCTACTGGATGCAGCTCGCCTTCATCCTGCTCGGCGTGGCCTGCACCACGATCGTCTACCGCATGACCCGCCGGGGGGACTGAGCGATGTCGACCGATCACCTCACCGAGCTGATCATTTTCGCCGCGCTGTTCCTGCTGGTCAGCGTGATGGGCTTCGTCGCGTCGCGGTGGCGGCGGCCGGACACCATGGACAACCTCAACGAGTGGGGGCTGGGCGGCCGCAGCTTCGGCAGCTGGATCACCTGGTTCCTGGTGGGCGGCGACCTGTACACCGCCTACACGTTCGTCGCAGTGCCCGCGCTGGTGTTCGGCGCCGGGGCGGCCGGCTTCTTCGCCGTCCCGTACACCATCGTGGTGTACCCGCTGGTGTTCCTGATGCTGATCCGGCTGTGGTCGGTGTCGCACGTGCACGGCTTCGTCACGCCCGCCGACTTCGTCCGCGCCCGGTTCGGCTCCCCCACCCTGGCCCTGGCCGTCGCGATCACGGGCATCGTGGCGACCATGCCGTACATCGCGCTCCAGCTGGTGGGCATCGAGGCGGTGCTCAAGGCGATGGGCGTCCACGGCCACCTGCCGATCATCATCGCGTTCGCGATCCTGGCCGCCTACACCTACCAGTCGGGGCTGCGCGCGCCCGCGCTCATCGCGTTCGTCAAGGACGTGCTGATCTACCTGGTGATCATCGTCGCGGTGCTGTACATCCCGTCCAAGCTCGGCGGCTGGGGGGACGTCTTCGACGCGGCCAAGGCCAAGTTCGACCAGACCCCGGCGCCCAGCGACGGCGTCCTGCTGGACGGCACCAACCAGCTCAACTACGCCACCCTGGCGCTCGGGTCGGCGCTGGCGCTGTTCCTGTACCCGCACAGCGTCACCGGCATCCTGGCCAGCCGCAGCCGCGACACCATCAAGCGGAACATGTCGGCGCTCCCCGCCTACAGCTTCGTGCTGGGCCTGATCGCCCTGCTGGGCTTCATGGCCATCGCCGCCGGGGTCAAGCCGATCAGCGCCGACGGCAAGGCCGACACCAACACCGTGGTGCCGGTGCTGTTCGACAACATGTTCCCGGACTGGTTCACCGGCGTCGCGTTCGCCGCGGTCGGCATCGGCGCGCTGGTGCCCGCCGCGATCATGTCGATCGCCGCGGCCAACCTGTTCACCCGCAACATCTACAAGGAGTACATCCGGCCGGACGCCACCGACAAGCAGGAGGCCAACGTCAGCAAGCTGGTCTCGCTGATCGTCAAGGTGGGCGCGGTGGCCTGCATCCTGCTGCTGGACCCCGAGTTCTCCATCGACCTGCAGCTGATCGGCGGCGTGATCATCCTGCAGACGCTGCCCTCGGTCGGCCTGGGGCTGTTCACCCGGTGGTTCCACCGCGGCGGCCTGATCGCCGGCTGGGCGGCGGGCATGGCCGCCGGGCTGTGGATGCTGTACCAGATCCCCAACCCGGCCAAGGGCAAGGAGCACTTCGGCGGGTCGGCCTACAAGCTGAGCGAGCTGGGCCTGGACACCAAGATGACGGTCTACGTCGGACTGCTGGCCCTGGCCGTCAACCTGGCGGTGGCCGCGGCGGGCACGCTCGTCTGCCGCGCCGCCAAGCTGGCGGACGGCGCCGACGCCACCAGCGACGCCGACTACACCGCCGACAAGGGCGACCCCGAGGTCAAGGAGCTCGACCTCAGCGCCAGCGCCTGAGCCCTCCGTCCCCCTCGACGGCCCGGCCGCCGCGTGGCGGCCGGGCCGTTCCCGTCTCGCGCTTTCCCCGACGAGAGCTCTGGGGCATCGGGGCTCCGCGTCACGGCCCGTCCCCGCCGCCGGCAGGGCGGTCGTCGTCGGCGCGGCCGGGAGCCGCGACCGCGAGCTTGTCGCGGACCATGGCGGTCAGCGCCGCCTTGACCTCCTCGTACCGGTCGTCGAGCGCGCCCGACCGCAGCGCGGCGGCCAGGGACGCGTCGTCGGCGAACCCCAGCGCCGCCAGCCGCCGCCGGTGCCGCTCCCGGTGCTCGGCGCCCAGCAGCAGCTCGCGCTCCACCACGCCCAGCACGTTGATCGCCACCAGGCAGTGGTAGCGCGTGCCGCCGTGCAGCGCGCCGAGCACGTCGCGCTCGAGGAACTCGCGGACCGCGGCGACGAGCTCGCGGGCGTCGGGGGCGTCGTGCGGCGGGGACATCGGACCTGAACCCTCCCTCGACGGGGGTCGCCCGCGGCCGACCCAGGCGACAGAATGCGATTCTAGAATCCAGGAGAGGTGGCCGCGATGAGCTTCGAGATCCCGCCGTCGGTGCGTCCGGTCCGCGACGCCGTGCACGCCTTCATGACCGAGCGCGTCGAGCCCGCCGAGCCCGTGCTGCGCCGCGGGGACGAGGAGGCCGCCGCGCTGATGGCCGAGCTGCGGCGCGAGGCCAAGGCCGAGGGGCTGTGGGCGCTCGGGCATCCGCGGGAGCTGGGCGGCGGCGGACTGCCGTTCCTCGACTACGTGTACGTCAACGAGGTCCAGGGGCGCAGCGAGTTCGGGCAGCTGGCGCTCGGCACCTTCACGCTGCAGGACTCGCTGATGCTGCACCGGTACGCCACCGCGGCGCAGCGCGAGCGGTTCCTCGAGCCGCTGGTCCGCGCCGAGATCAACCCGAGCTTCGCGATGACCGAGCCGGGCGTGGCCGGCTCCGACCCCACTCAGATCACCACGACCGCCGTGCTGGAGGACGGCCACTGGGTGATCCGCGGCCGCAAGTGGTTCACCACGCTGGCGAGCAGCGCCGCGTACACCGCGGTGATGTGCCGCACCGAGCCCGAGGGCGCACCGCCCCATCGCGCGTTCAGCATCATCCTGGTGCCGACGGACACGCCCGGCTGCACAATCGTGCGGGAGATGCCGGTGCTCGGGCTCGAGGGCGGGCACTGCGAGGTGCTCTACGACGAGGTCCGCGTCCCCGAGGACCACCTGCTCGGGCCGCGCGGCCACGGGTTCGCCATCGCGCAGGAGCGCCTCGGACCGGGCCGGATCTTCCACTGCATGCGCTTCCTCGGGCAGGCGCAGCGCGCCTTCGACCTGATGTGCGCGCGGCTCAACGAGCGCCGCGCCTTCGGCGGGCCGCTGGCCGACAAGCAGCTCATGCAGCAGCACGTGTTCGACTCCTACGCCGAGATCCAGGCCGCCAGGCTGCTCACCCTGCAGGCGGCCCACAAGATCGACTCCGGCCAGCAGGCCCGGGTGGAGATCGGGGCGGTCAAGGTGGTGGCGGCGCGGATGCTCAACGCCGTCATCGACCGGGCCGTCCAGGTGTACGGCGCCGAGGGGCTGACCGAGGACACCCCGCTGGGCCGCATGTACCGGCACGCCCGCGCCGCGCGCATCTTCGACGGGCCCGACGAGGTGCACGTCGCCGCCACCGCCCGCCGCGTCCTGAAGGAGTACGCCGAGGGCCGCACCTGGGAGTTCGCCCTGCGCTGACCACGCGTCCGGGATCGCGAGGCGGGCCGCCGGAAGGGCCGTCAAGGGCGGCGCGCGGCCGGGTCCGGCCCGGCGGCGCCGCCTGGGCCTTTCCCGCCGACCGGATCAGGCACGGGACGCGGACGAATAAACAGGTTAGTTTCCTGTTTCAACGCGACACTCCCCCGTGCTCACGGAGGACGACCGATGAGGATCCCGATGAGAGCCACGGCGGGCGCCTCGGCCGCCGCGCTGACCGCAGCGCTCGCCGTGATCGCGGCCCCGGCGCCGGGCGCGGCGGCGGCCTGCCGCCCCGACGCCGGCGACCTCCTGCTGACCTACCAGCCGATCGACCACACCGTGGCGGACGCCCAGTACGTCCGCGCCCGGCTCACGCTGGCCAACCGCGACCGGCGCTGCGGCCTGGGACGCGACTGGGCGCTGTACTTCACGTCCGTGCGCCGGCCCGCGGCCGTGCTGTCGGGGACGGTGGGCGAGGCCGCGCGGCGGCGGCTCGCCGACCAGGGCCTCACGGTGGCCCGCGCGGACAAGGCGCAGAGCGGCGACTTCTACGTGCTCGAACCGACCGCGGCCTTCCGCCCGGTCGGCCCCGGGCAGCGCCGCGCCGTCGACATCGACATGGAACTGTGGAGCGTGCACAAGTCCGACGCGCCGGCCGGGTGGGCGATCGCGTTCGGCCGCGGCGCGCCGCGCTGGGTGCCCGCCAAGTCCCTGCTCGACCCGAACGACCCCAAGCAGACCAAGGCGTTCTCCGGCGACAACCGGCCGGTGCAGAACGCGGCCACCCGTTTCGCCGAGAACTCCTCCATCCGGCCCGTGCGGCTCACCTTGCGGCAGCGGCTCGTCCCCCAGCCGCTGTCGGCCGCGGAGACCGGCGGGACGGTGCGGATCGGCGGGGCCTCCCCGATCCGGTACGACGGCGAGCTCCGCGGCGAGGCCGACTACCTGCGCTCCGCGCTGCGCGACGTGGCGCGAGGACGCGGCGCGCCGATCACGCTGCGGCTCGACCCCCGTCTGGACGTGGACGGGAACGGCCGTCCCGACGCCGAGGGCTACCGGTTGACGGCGACCGGCGGCGGCGTGCGGATCGTCGGCGCCGACCGGGCCGGGGTGCTGTACGGGGTGCAGACGCTGCGGCAGCTCGTCCCCGCGTCCGCCTACCGGGCGGCGGCCGGCGGCGACCGCGCCTCCACCGTGGCGGTGCCGCGCGCCGTGATCGCCGACGCGCCGCTGTTCGGCTACCGCGGGCTGATGATCGACGTGTCGCGGCACTTCGAGAGCAAGCGAACGATCATGAAGTTCCTCGACCTCATGGCGTTCACCAAGCTCAACCGGCTGCACCTGGGGCTGTCCAACGACGAGGGCTGGCGGCTGGAGATCCCCGGCCTGCCCGAGCTGACCGGGTTCGGCGCGCGCCGCGCCTTCGACCCCGCCGAGCGGCGGGCGCTGCACCCGGCCATGGGGTCGGTCGACGACCTGGGCGGCGGCGACGGCATCGGCGGCAAGCCCCGCGACGAGGCCGCCGCCAACCTCGGCCCGCGTCCCTCCTACCAGGGGTACGAGCACGCGCTGATCAACTTCGTCGGCAAGGGCGGCGGCCACTACTCCGTGCGCGACTTCCAGGAGATCCTGCGGTACGCCACCGAGCGGCACATCGAGGTCGTGCCGGAGTTCGACATGCCCGCGCACGCCCGGGCCGCCGTCCTGGCGATGGAGCGCCGCCACGAGCGCACCGGTGACGCCACGTACCGCCTGGTGGACCCCGCCGACACCTCCCGGCACGTCAGCGTGCAGGGCTACACCGACAACCTCGTCAACCCGTGCGTCCCCGGCACGTACCGCTTCCTGGACAAGGTCGTGACCGAGGTGGCGAAGATGTACCGGGCGGCGGGCGCGCCGCTCAACCGGATCAACCTCGGCGGGGACGAGCCCCCGGGGCCGCCGGAGGGCTGGTGGTCGGGCTCGCCCGCGTGCCAGGCCAACCCGGAGACGGCGGGCAAGTCGGGCGAGGAGCTGGCAGACCTGTTCTTCATCAAGTGGAACCGCATCGCGCTCAAGGCCGCGCGCACCACCGCCGGGTGGGAGGACGCCACCGCCCCCGACCGCGCGCTGCGTTTGAAGAACTTCGCACCGCTGGCATGGCAGAACGTGTGGGGCTGGGGCCGCGAGGACTGGGCGTACCGGTTCGCCAACGAGGGCACCCCGGTGATCCTGGCGCACGCCACCAACCTGTACATGGACCTGGCCTACAACAAGGATCCGGACGAGGTCGGCTACTACTGGGCGGCCTACGTCGACGAGAAGAGCACCTTCACCTACCAGCCGTTCGACATGTACGCCAACGCCACCGAGGACCGCTGGGGCAACCCGCTCACCCCGGACCCGCGGTGGGAGCGGCTGACGGAGAAGGGCCGCGCGAACATCCTCGGCCTGGAAGCGCAGCTGTGGGGCGAGAACGGCAAGACCCCGCGGATCCGCGAGTACCAGGCCATCCCCAAGATGCTGGGCGTCGCGGAACGGGCGTGGAACCGCCGGACCCCGTCGCCCGAGCGGATGCCCGAGGCGTGGAACGTGTTCAGCAACACGCTGGGGCAGGTCGCCTTCCCGCTGCTGTCGTTCTACCGGCCGGTGGGGCTGCCCGGTGAAACGGGCGTGAACTACCGCGTCCCGCTGCCCGGCGGCAGGATCTCCGGCGGGACGCTGACCGCCAACGTCCGCAATCCAGGGATGACGGTCGAGTACTCGACCGACGGGATACGGTGGCGCACCTACACCGGTCCGGCCGCCGTCGGGTCGTACGCGCTGACCCGCACCCGCGCCGCGGACGGGCGCACCAGCCGGATCTCCCCGGTGGACGTGCCCGCCTGGCAGAGCGGCGCGGCCTACGCTCGGGGCGCCGTCGTCACCCACCAAGGCGAGCTGTATCGCGCGGCGCGGCCGAGCACCGGACGGGCGCCGGATCTGTCCCCGGACGCGTGGATCCCGGTGCGCTGAGCGCACGGTGACGGCCGGGCCGCGCGGGTGGACGCCGGCCCGGCCGTCCGCCACGAGCAAGACTTGTCAAAGCTCCGACCATGGTCCCCCATATCGGTCGTGTCGCAGCGTATCCAGGGAAGCACCCTCCGTGATCTAGTCCACGATCTTCACTGGGAGGGAAGGGTGCGCGCGACACAAGCCGTCCGCACGGCCCTGATGACAGGCGCCATGCTGTGCGGAACCGTCCCGATTGTCCAGGCCACCGCGGCCCACGCCGACGATCTCGCCATCGAACCGCGGGTCGTCCGTCCCGGCCAGCGCGTCACCGTGACCGGCACCTGCACCGACGCCGACGACCTCGTCCGGGTGACCGGCGCGGCGCGGGGCGTCGGCGCGGTCCGGGACGGCTGGTTCTCGGTGAACGCGCTGGTGAACGACGCCCTGGCCGGCAGCCATGTGCTCCGGGCCAGGTGCGCGGAGTCCAGGAGGGCCCTCGCGGGCAGGCTCGACGTCCGCCCGGTCGACGACGACGGGGACCCCGGGCCGGACCACGAAGGCGACGGCTTCGGACGCGAGGACGAGTTCGGCCACGAGGGCGACCACGGCGGGCACGACAAGGACAAGGGCAAGCACGCCGGCGGCGGCCTGTTCAAGCAGGAGAAGGTCGTCATCGGCGACTTCGAGGAGAAGAAGAAGGGCGGCGGCGGCTTCGTCGGCGGCGGTGTCGGCGGAGGCGGTGTCGGCGGAGGCGGTGTCGGCGGAGGCGGTGTCGGCGGAGGCGGCGGCGGTGTCGGCGCCGGCGGACCGGGGGTCGTCGGCCGGGGTCCGAGCCCGACGCCGCGCGGCTATGTCGCGGCGGGCGGCGGCGGCACGCAGGGGCCCGAGGTCCCGTGGCTGCCGGCCGGGGTGGTGCTGCTCGTCACGGCCGCAGGCATCGGCGGGACGGTGCTGATCCGTTCCCGGGCCCGTGCGCGGGCGTGATCGGGGCCTGCTCCTCGCCGCCGGGCTGGCGGTCATCGGCGCGGTAGCGGTCGGGAACGGGGTGCGGAGCAACGTCTCCTCGGCCCGACCCTACAGCGATTACGGGGGTCCCCGCGTGCTCTGGCGCATCCCCGACGGGCCGGCGCTGCCGCCGTCGCCGCCCACCCGCATCGAGATCCCGTCCGTCGGGGTGCGTGCGCGGGTGATGCCGGTCGGCCGGAACCGCGACGGCACCGTGGAGGTGCCGCCGTTCGAGCACTCCGACGTCGCCGGGTGGTACAAGCACGGCCCGGCCCCCGGTGCTCGGGGGCCGTCCGTGTTGCTCGGCCACTACGACGACACGCGCGGACCGGCCGTCTTCTACCGGCTGCACAAGGTGAAGCCCGGCGCGAAGGTGCGCGTGACACGCAAGGACGGACGCACCGCGGTGTTCCGCGTGGACGCCAAGGAGCAGGTGCCCAAGCGGCGGTTCCCGCGCGAACGCGTCTACGGGGCGGTGCGGTACGCCGGACTGCGTCTGGTGACGTGCGGCGGCGCGTTCAACCACAGGGGGCGCACCTACCGTGACAACGTCATCGTCTACGCGCACCTGGTGGGCGAGAGCTGAGGACGAGCGTTGGGGACGGGCGTTGAGGACGGGCGCTGACGGGCCGTCCGCGGTCAGGGCAGCATCTGCAGCAGATCCCACTCGCTCTCCGCCGCCCGGCGGCCCAACGCCGCCAGCTCCACCGACCGCCGCTCGCCGGTGAGGTGCCGCCGGGCCTGCATGACGCAGATGATCGCCCAGCGGGCGACGCCGAACGTCTCCCACCAGCGCAGCGCCGCACGGTCGACCGGCGCCCCGCCGGCCCGCTCGTACGCCGCGCAGAGCTCCTCGTAGCCGCCGAACCCGCCGACCGGCGGGTCCGCGCCGAACCGCCACGCCTTCACGCACAGCCAGCCGAGGTCCTCCAGGGGATCGCCGAGGTGGGCCAGTTCCCAGTCGAGCACGGCGCGGACGCCGTCCGGACCGACGACCAGGTTGCCGTTGCGGAAGTCGCCGTGCACGACCACCGCGCCGTGCGCGGGCGGCCGGTCGCGTTCCAGCCGGCGCAGCGCGAGCTCCAGCGCGGGGTGCGGTTCCCCGCACGCGTCCAGCACGCCGCGCCACGCGGCGAGAACGTCGGTCCGCTCCAACCCGGGCACGGCGTCGACCGGGATGCGGTGCACGGCGGCGAGGATGCGGCCGCACTCGGCGGCCAGCCGCGGCCGCACGTCCGCCAGCGCCGGGTCCTTGAGGATCCGCCGCGGAATGGTCTGGCCCTCCACGTGCCGCATGACGACGAAGTCCGCGCCCAGCGGGCCGTCGGCGCCGCCCGAGGCGACCACCTCGGGGCTCGGCACCCCGGCGGCCGCGGCCGCGCGCGTCAGCTCCGCCTCGCGCGGCGGCGCGAGGCCCACGTCCGCGCGCCCGGCCGCCATGCGCAGCACGAGCCGGTGCCGCTCCCCCGCCCCGGTGACGGCCTCGAACGCGCACGTCACCCGGGACGCGCCGCCGCTGGCGCGGCGCAGGGCGTCGATGCGCACGTCCGGCCCGAAGCGGTCGGCGAGCACCTCGGCCAGCGGCCGGGCCAGCCGTTCGACGTCCATCCGCCCTCCCCGGTAAGCGAACGCTTGCGGCACCATCGCAGGGGCGGGCGCGTCGGCGGGAGCGTCCGCCGCCCCCGGGCGCGGCGGCGTGCGCTCAGGTGCGGCCGTAGGCGTCGTCGAGGCGTTCGATGTCGTCCTCGTCGAAGTCCCCGAACGCGATCTCCAGCACGCGCACCGCCGGCCCGGACGAGCCGAGCCGGTGCGTCTGGCCCGCCCGGATGAACACCCGCTCGCCCACCTCCGGCAGCACGCGCCGCCCGTCCACCTCGAACACCGCGCCGGGGTCGAGCGCGACCCACAGCTCGTCGCGGCGGCGGTGCCGCTGCAGGCTGAGCCGCTGGCCCGGCGCCACGTGGAGCAGCTTCACCGTGGACGGCTCGTTGTGGGTGAACCGCTCGAAGCGTCCCCAGGGCCGCCGGTCCACCTCGACCCTCGGCTCGTCCCCCGGTCCGGTCTCCCCGCTCGCGGGCGCCTCGGACACAGTCCCGTCAGTCAACGCTCACCTCAGCCATCGTCGTGCGAAGAACCCTCCGGGGCCAGGTCGTAACCGGCGGCGGCGGGCAGGCCGTCGAGGATCAGTTCGACCAGGCCGTCCACCACCGTCTCGCGCGGCACCTCGTCGGCGTGGTCCAGCCACCAGTCGCCCGCGGTCTGCACCATGCCGACGACCGCGTGCCCCCACACGTAGGCGCGGGCGCGGTCGGGCAGCCTCCCCTCGGCGATCATGACCTCGGCCAGCTCCCGGCTCACCTCGCGGATCATCGTGCTCATCGCGCTGTGCGTGGACGGGTCCTCGGCGCTGGCGCGGTGCATGAGGAACCGGTAGAGGGCCGGGTTCTTGGAGATGACCGCCAGGTAGGTGTCGATGGTGGAGCGGGTGCGGGCGCGCACCGAGTCGGACCGGGAGAACTCCTCCCGGATGCCCTCGATCAGCTTGCGCGTGTGCCGTTCGGCCAGCGCCCGGTACAGGCCGCTCTTGTCGCCGAAGTGCCGGTACAGGATGGGCTTGCTGATCCCCGCCTCGGCCGCGATGGCCGCCATCGACGCCTCCGGCCCCTCCCTCTGGATGACCCGGTCGGCCGCTTCGAGCAGGGCACGCCTGCGATCGGGGTCGCGCCGCGTCCCCCGCCCCGTCGTCTCCCGCGTCACCATGTCGAGAACGGTACGCTACCCGGTCGCGCGTTCCGCGCCTGCATCGCCGCATCCCCCGGCGCGCGGTCGCCGCGCGGACGTTCCGGGGCCATGGGCGAGCCCGCCCGCGCCCCGCCCCTCGGCCGGAGGGCGCGGAGGCGCGGGCGCGCTCACATCGTTCGTTCGGCTCGTTCGGCTCGTTCGGCGCGGTCGCGCTTCGCCCCTTAGCGGATCGCCAGGCCGGTGACGGCGCGGCCGATGACCAGGCGCTGGATCTCGCTGGTCCCCTCGAAGATCGTGAAGATCTTCGAGTCGCGGTGCATGCGCTCCACCGGGTACTCGCGGGTGTAGCCGTTGCCGCCGAGGATCTGGATGGCCTCCTCGGTGACGCGCACGGCGGTCTCGCTGGCCATCAGCTTGGCCATGGAGCCCTCGGCGTTGGCGAAGTCGTGGCCGTTGCGCGCCATCCACGCGGCCCGCCACACCATCAGCCGCGCGGCGTCGATCTGGGTCTTCATGTCGGCCAGCTTGAAGGCGATGGCCTGGAACTCGCCGATCTTCTTGCCGAACTGCTCGCGCTCGCGGGCGTACTGCAGCGCGTACTCGTAGGCGGCGCGCGCCACTCCCAAGGCCATGGCGCCGACCGCGGGGCGGGTGGTCTCGAAGGTCTTGAGCGCGGCCTGGCCCCGGGTGCTCTTGCCCTCGCGGACGCGGGCGATGCGCTCGTCGAAGCGGTCCTTGCCGCCGACGATCAGCCCGCCGGGGATGCGCACGTCGTCCAGGATCACCTCGGCGGTGTGCGAGGCGCGGATGCCGTGCTTGCGGAACTTCTGCCCCTGCCGCAGCCCGGGGGTGCGCGGGGGGACGATGAAGCTGGCCTGCCCGCGCGCGCCCAGTTCCGGGTACACCGAGGCGACGACCACGTGCACGTCGGCGATGCCGCCGTTGGTGGCCCAGGTCTTGGTGCCGTTGAGCACCCACTCGTCCTTGGCCTCGTCGTAGACGGCGCGGGTGCGGATGGAGCCGACGTCGCTGCCGGCGTCGGGCTCGGAGGCGCAGAACGCGCCCAGCCGCACGTCGTCGGGCGTGCCGAACATCTGCGGCACCCACTCGCCGACCTGCTCGGGCGTGCCGACCGCGGCGATCGACGCGGCCGCCAGGCCGGTGCCGACGATCGACAGCGCGATGCCCGCGTCGCCCCAGAACAGCTCCTCGAACGCCACCGGGATGCCCAGGCCGGTCGGCTCCAGCCACTGGTTGGCGAAGAAGTCCAGCGAGTACAGGCCGACCTTGGACGCCTCCTGGATGATCGGCCAGGGGGTCTCCTCGCGCTCGTCCCACTCCTCGGCGGCGGGACGCACCACGTCCCGGGCGAACTCGCGCACCCACTGCTGCACCTCGCGGAGGTCCTCGCCCAGGTCGAGGGAGAACGGCGCGGCCTCGGTACTCGTCATCCTGTTGACCCTTCCGTGGACAGCATGTGTTACCAACGGTAGCACCTATGGGGTTACCACCGGTAACACCGTGGCCGGAGTCACACCGCGCGGGGCGCGGCGGGAAGGGCGGTCAGGAGAGGAGGGAGCGCCGCGACTCGGCGTACTCGGGGATCTCGATCATCGGCGGGCGCTCCCCCACCCCGACGTCGCTGACCCGCACGTCGTGGCCGCCGGGGCCGCGCCGGAACTGGGTGAGCACGGTGGCCGGGGCCTCCAGCGGCAGCATCCGGCCGTGCCGCTGCAGCCGGGACCACGCGGTGAGCATGATCTGCCCGGACATGGCGCCCAGCGCCTCGGTGCACTGGTGCGAGTGCACCCGCCGTCCCAGGTCCACCTGGGCGATGGCGTCCAGGCCCGCGTGCTGGAAGACGTCCAGCAGCAGCCCCAGCTCCACGCCGTAGCCGGTGACGAACGGCAGCCGCTCCAGCAGCTCCCGCCGCCCGGCGTACTCGCCGCCGAGCGGCTGCATCACCCCGGCCAGCAGCGGCCAGTGCAGGTTGATCAGCGGCCGGGCGACCAGCTCGGTGACCCGGCCGCCGCCGCCCTCGATCGGGCGGTCCCCGGCGACCAGCGGACGGTCGTAGCAGCCCTTGACGTAGCCGACGGCGGGGTCGGTGAGCAGCGGGCCGAGCAGCCCGGTGACGTAGGAGGAGGTGAAGCCGCGCAGGTCGGCGTCCACGAAGACGATCACGTCCCCGGCGGTGACGGCCAGCGACTTCCACAGCGCCTCGCCCTTGCCGGACATGCGGCCGTGCTCGGGCAGCACCGCGTCCTGGGCCACCACCCGCGCGCCCGCGGCCGCGGCCACGGCGGCGGTGCGGTCGGTGGACCGCGAGTCGATCACCACGATCTCGTCCACCAGCGGCGCCCGCTCCACCAGGTCCTCCCGGATGGCGGCGACGATGGCGCCGACCGTCGCCTCCTCGTCGCGGGCGGGCAGCACCACGCTGATCCGGGTGCCGCCCTTGGCGGCGAGCAGGGTCTCCAGCGGCCACTGATCCGACGCACTGGTCCGCCGGCGCAGCCACGACGCGACCTCAGGCAGCACACGCTCTCCCTTCGCAAGGCCGTCCGCTCCCGCGCGGACGGCCCCTCACACTTCCGGGCGGAGACGGGCGCGGCGCGTCCCCACATTTGCAGAACGCCGGCTCATCGCAGTTCATTCGCCGGTGGAACACCCGCGCGGCAGCCGTCTCGAAGAGTTAACAGGCCGACAACACACCGGTCATTCGGCGGCGTGGCGGTCGAGGAAGGCGTACACGTCCGCCTCGTCCACGCCGGGGAACGCGCCGGGCGGCAGCACCGACAGCACGTGCGAGTGCGCCCGCGCCGACGGCCAGGCCATGCCCTCCCACCGCTCGGCCAGCTCGGCGGGCGGGCGCTGGCAGCAGTCGCCGTCCGGGCAGGCCGAGCGGTACCGGTTGGTGGTCTCCCGGCCGCGGAACCAGCGCGAGTCCTCGTACCGCACGCCGAGGGTGATGGCGAAGTCGCGCTCGTGGCTGGGGTCGATGTGCGACAGGCACCAGTACGTGCCTTTCGGGGTGTCCGTGTACTGGTAGTAGACGGAGAACCTGTCGGGAGCCTGGAAGACGTGGCGGCCCGCCCAGTGGCGGCACATCCGCTGCCCTTCGATCGCGCCGTTCTCGTCCTGGGGGAACACCAGGCCGTCGTTGGCGTACGCCTTGTAGATCGTGCCGTTCTCGTCGTTCTTGGTGAAGTGCAGCTGCAGCCCCAGATGGTGGGTGGCCATGTTGGTGAAGCGGTGGGCGGCCATCTCGTACGACACCGAGAACACGTCGGCCAGGTCCTCCACCGACAGCTCCCGCGCGGCCTTGGCCTCCTGCAGGAACGGCACGACCGCGCGTTCGGGCACCAGCACGGCGGCGCCGAAGTAGTTGGCCTCCACCCGCTGGCGCAGGAAGTCGCCGAAGTCGCGGGGCACCTCGTGGTCGAGCGCGATGTGCCCGAGCGTCTGCAGCAGGATCGTCCGGGGGGTGTGCATGCCCAGGTGCTCGCGCTCCAGGTAGATGCGCCGGTTGCGCAGGTCGGTGATCGACCGGACCGACCGCGGCAGGTCCTGGACGTACCGCAGCTCGAACCCGAAGTGGCCGACCAGCGCCATGATCACGCCCTGGGACACCGCGCCGCCCCGGTACCCCACGGCGTCCAGGGTCTGGGCGGCGATCTTCTCGATCTCGCCGAAGTAGTTGCCGCGCTCGTGCATCTGCCGGCGCAGCTCGGCGTTGGCCTTGCGCGCCTCCTCGGGGCTGGCGGTGGGCTTGGTGCGGCTGCGGCGCAGCTCCCCGTACAGCGCGAGGATGTGCTCGATCACCTCGTTGGGCAGCCGCTTGCTCACCTTGAGATGGGACAGGCCGAGCGACCGGTAGAGCGGGTCGCGCTGCGCCTCCTCCAGGGCGATCTCCAGTTGGGCGCGGCGGCTGGGCGGCTGGCGGCGCAGCAGCTCCTCCACCGGCACCTCCAGGGCGGCCGCCAGCGACTGCAGCAGCGACAGCTTGGGCTCGCGCCGCCCGTTCTCCAGCAGGGACAGCTGGGACGGCGCGCGGCCGACCCGCTCGCCGAGGTCCGCCAGCGTCATCCCCCGGGCGCGGCGCAGATGCCGCAGCCGCTGCCCGAACGTGACCAGGTCTACATCGCTCGTCAAGTTGAGAGGTTCTTCTGACCGCAAGGTCGACATGGCTTGATGTTAACGGAAAATCATCACTTCTTCTGCTACTCACCAGTTCACTTAAGCCGCGGACCGGGGCATAGTCGAGGCAAGCACCCAGGGGACGACACAGAAGGGCAAGATCATGAGCAACAGTCGCCTCAAGGGCGCAGCCGAGGAGCTCCAGCGCAGGTGGGAGACCGACGAACGGTGGAAGGGCGTCGAGCGCACCTACACCGCCGAGGACGTGATCCGGCTGCGCGGCTCGATCCGCGAGGAGCACACCCTGGCCCGCCTCGGCGCCGAGCGCCTGTGGAAGCTGCTGCACGAGGAGGACTACGTCAACGCCCTCGGCGCGCTCACCGGCATGCAGGCCGTCCAGCAGGTCAAGGCGGGCCTGAAGGCGATCTACCTGTCCGGCTGGCAGGTCGCCGCCGACGCCAACCTGGCCGGGCAGACCTACCCCGACCAGAGCATCTACCCGGCCAACTCGGTGCCCGCCGTGGTCCGCCGGATCAACAACGCGCTGCTGCGCGCCGACCAGGTGCAGTGGTCGGAGGGCTCGGGCGACGTGCACTACCTGGCCCCGATCGTGGCGGACGCCGAGGCCGGCTTCGGCGGCGTGCTCAACGCCTTCGAGCTGATGAAGGGCATGATCGCCGCCGGCGCCGCGGGCGTGCACTGGGAGGACCAGCTGGCCTCCGAGAAGAAGTGCGGCCACCTGGGCGGCAAGGTGCTGGTCCCGACCTCCCAGCACATCAAGACGCTCAACACCGCCCGCCTGGCCGCCGACATCGAGGACGTCCCCACCCTGATCATCGCGCGGACCGACGCCGAGGCCGCGACCCTGATCACCACGGACGTCGACGAGCGCGACCGCGAGTTCCTCACCGGCGAGCGCACCGCCGAGGGGTTCTACCGCGTCCGCAACGGCATCGAGCCGTGCATCGCCCGCGCCAAGGCCTACGCGCCGTACTGCGACCTGATCTGGATGGAGACCGGCACGCCCGACCTGGAGCAGGCCCGCGCGTTCGCCGAGGCGGTCAAGGCCGAGTTCCCCGACAAGATGCTCGCCTACAACTGCTCGCCCTCGTTCAACTGGAAGAAGCACCTGGACGACGCCACCATCGCCAAGTTCCAGCGCGAGCTCGGCCACATGGGCTACAAGTTCCAGTTCATCACGCTGGCGGGCTTCCACGCGCTCAACTACAGCATGTTCGACCTGGCCCACGGCTACGCCCGCGAGGGCATGACCGCCTACGTCGACCTGCAGGAGCGCGAGTTCGCCGCGGTCGACCGGGGCTTCACCGCCGTCAAGCACCAGCGCGAGGCCGGCACCGGCTACTTCGACCTGGTCACCACGGCCATCAACCCGGACGCCTCCACCACCGCCCTGAAGGGCTCGACCGAGGAGCAGCAGTTCCACTGACGGGCCGTCGCGGGAGCGGCCCCGCGTCCCCGTCAGCCGGCCAGGCGGTTCCCCGCTCGCGCACCTCCACTGCGCGTCCACCTGGCCTCCTCGGGATCCTTGCTCGCCCCTGGGATCCCGCCTCGCAGGTCCTCAGTCCTTGTAAGGCTCACCGCTGAGGACAGGGTCGGCTCCGCCGGCACCGGAAGGCCCCTCCGCCCTACACCCGGAGGGGCCTTCTCATGTCCACTCGTGTTTTCGCGCAGCCGGAACCCGGCGGACGGGCTCACGTTTTTCGACATTCACCTAGAACAACGCCGAGACGGGGCGGGCCGGCACCGGTTCCAGCGCCAGATGCGGAATGCACCCGGAAAATGGAGTGCGTCCGCATTCCTCGACCAGTACCGTGACACTCGATCACGAACGGGGAGAGGTGAAAGCGTCCCATGGCGAGGCTCAACCAGATCATCGCCGTGGAGAAGGGCGTCAAGTCGCGTACGCAGCGCGAGCTGACCGACGCCTGCCACGAGCTGCAGAAGCCCGCGCTGCTGACCGGAATTTCGCGCACCTACCGGCCGCGCGACGAGGAGGGCGAGACGCTGCCGCCCGAGTCGACCAAGGTGAAGGTCAAGGCCGAGAACGTGCTGCGCGAGGCGGCCCGGTCGCTGACCCGGCTGTTCGACGTCGTCGCCACCAAGGACTGGGCCAACTGCGCGGCCCGCGCGGACGTCGTGGTCGACGGGCGGACGATCCTGTCGGACGTGCCGGTGACGTACCTGCTGTTCCTGGAGAAGCAGCTCGGCGACCTGCACACGCTGATCGACCGCCTGCCGGTGCTGGACGCCGCCGAGACCTGGACGTTCGACGAGGGCCAGGACGTGTGGCGCAGCGAGCCGGTGGAGACCGCGCGCACCAAGAAGGTGCCCCGCAGCCACGTGCTGTACGAGGCGACCGACAAGCACCCGGCGCAGGTGGAGATGTACCACGAGGACGTCGTCGTGGGCACGTGGACGAAGGTGTCGTTCTCCGGGGCGATGCCCGCGCGGCGCGTCAACGAGCTGCGCGACCGGGTGGAGCGCCTGCAGGCGGCGGTCAAGTACGCCCGCGAGGAGGCCAACAGCATCGAGGTCACCGACCGCAAGGTGGGCGACGCGGTGTTCGCCTACCTGCTCGGCCGTGACGACTAAAGGCTCCCCCGCTGGAGCACGGGGGCGCGCCCGGGGGAACCCGGGCGCGAAGCTGAGGATGAGGCTCAGTCTGAATTCCTTGCGGTGACAGCGGAGGTTCGATCCCTCCCCCGGGCACTTCTGGCCCGGGTAGCCCAACCGGAAGAGGCGGCCGCATTTCACGCTCAGACTATCGCTCCAGACTCAGCACACTCCGCTCATCGCCGGCTCGAAGGGAACGGGCGGCAATTCCGAGGTGCCAGTTCGACTCTGGTCCGCGGCTCTCGTGCTGCGGTAGCTCAATGGAAGAGCGCGGAAAATCAGGACTGATCCGTTCCCTTGAACACCGCCGGCGGGCGCACTCGAGCGGAACCGCCAGGGCCCCGGGGAATGGGCAATCCCCGGGGCCCGCCCGCACGTGCGGACAATTCCATGGAACGGATAGATGATCACGTGCTGTGCGCTGGCCGGTCTCGCTTTTCCTCCGCCCGGCGCTGCCGTCGCCCGGGGTGGAGGCGGTGCAGATGGACAGCGCGCGGCGGTGTCTGCGACTCCGGCGCAGCGATCGGGCGGCGGTGGCGGTCATCGAGCGGCACGACGTGCTCGACGTCAGGGAGGCGGTGACCACCCGCCTATGCGGCGGTCCTGGGAGGAGCGCACCGCCGGGCGGCTGCCGTCAGTACGGCGGGAGGTCGTCGTCGGGGTCGCCCGACCAGCGGCGCGGCGCCCAGGCGGGGGCGAGCAGGGCGAACCCGATCATCGCGTACAGGCCCGAGCCGAGCAGGGCCCGCAGGCCGACGTCCAGCTCCCCCGCCGGCGGGACGCGGTCCGGCAGGTCGAGGGCGCGTCCGGGGTCGACGAGGAAGTACGCCGTCAGGGCGAGCAGCGCCAGCGCCGGGACGAGCGACACCAGCGGCGAGGCCCAGCGCGCCACGATGAAGACGCCTATCACCAGGCCCACCGCGGCCAGCAGGGCGAAGGCCCCGTGGATGCGGGTGCGGTCGGTGATCTCCTGCCCGACCGCGTCGAACGACTGGACCGCCTGCGCGTACCCCCACGCCGTCCCGTACAGCAGCGCGGGGGTGAGCAGGACGCCGAACAGCGATCCGAACGCATGACGCACCGCACATCACATCCTTCGGACGGCCCGGGGGGCGGGCCGGGGCAACGTCGGTAGCGCACCATCACATCACGCGCATCTCACGTCACGGCGCATGATTGCGCATATTGCTCTCATCAAGGGCTGAACCCTCGCATGCGCCGACCGTGCGAGCATCCGCCCTCCAGGCTCCGCACCGCGTTCAGGTCTGGTCCTCCTCGCGGCGGAGACGAAATACTGAATCTCATTCGGTATCGCGCCAGGGAGGAACCAGGGTGTCCGACTACACCATGACCATCGACGGCGAGGCCGTCCGCGCACCGGACACGTTCGGGGTGATCAACCCCGCCACGGGCGAGGTGGCCGCGCAGGCCCCGGACTGCACCCGCGAGCAGCTCGACCGGGCGATGGCCGCCGCGCGGGCCGCGCTGCCGGCGTGGCGCCGCGACGAGGCCGCCCGCCGCAAGGCCCTCCAGACGGCCGCGGACCTGCTGTTCGCCCAGTCGGAGGAGATCGGCCGGATCATCACCCTGGAGCAGGGCAAGCCGCTCAAGGACGCGACCACCGAGGTGGTCGGCGCGGGCGTGTGGCTGAAGTACTTCGCCGACCTGGAGATCCCCCGGGAGGTGATCCAGGACGACGACAGGGCGCTGGTCGAGGTGGTGCGCCGGCCGGTGGGCGTGGTCGCGGCGATCACCCCGTGGAACTTCCCGCTGCTGCTGGCGGTGTGGAAGCTGGCGCCCGCCCTGCTGGCCGGGAACACCGTGGTCCTCAAGCCCTCGCCGTTCACCCCGCTGTCCAGCCTGCGGCTCGGCGAGGTCCTGCGGGACGTCCTGCCGCCCGGGGTGCTCAACGTGGTGTCCGGCGGCGACGAGCTCGGCGCCTGGATGACCGCGCACGAGACGCCACGCAAGATCAGCTTCACCGGCAGCGTGGCCACCGGCAAGCGGGTGGCGGCGGCCGCCGCGCCCGACCTCAAGCGGGTCACCCTGGAGCTGGGCGGCAACGACCCGGCGATCCTGCTGGACGACGTCGACCCCGCCGCCGTCGCCGACCGGCTGTTCGGCGCGGCGTTCGCCAACAACGGCCAGGTCTGCTCGGCGATCAAGCGCGTGTACGCGCCGGAGAGCATCTACGACGAGGTGGTGGAGGCGCTGGCGGACAGGGCGCGCGCCGCCAAGGTCGGCGACGGCATGAGCGAGGGCGTCCAGTACGGGCCGATCAACAACGCGCCGCAGTACGAGCGGGTGAAGGAGCTGGTCGCGGACGCGCTGTCCGGCGGAGCGCGCGCCGCGGCGGGCGGCGGCCCGATCGACGGGCCCGGGTACTTCTTCCGGCCCACCATCCTGGCCGACGTGTCCGACGGCACCCGCATCGTGGACGAGGAGCAGTTCGGCCCGGCGCTCCCGGTCGTCAAGTACCGCGACCTCGACGAGGCCGTCGCCCGCGCGAACGGCACGCACTTCGGCCTGTCCGGCTCGGTGTGGGGCGCCGACGCCGACCGCGCCGCCGACGTGGCGGCCCGCCTCGAATGCGGCACCGCCTGGGTCAACACGCACCTGGCGCTCGCCCCCCACCAGCCGTTCGGCGGGTTCAAGTGGAGCGGCGTGGGCGTGGAGAACGGCCCGTGGGGCCTGTACGGGTTCACGGAGATCCAGGTGATCCACCGCGCCAAGCGCTGATCCGCGGCGCGCTCCGTGCGCCGAGGCCCTCGGCGCGTCCGAGGGCCTCGGGCCGTTCTCCCGCGCTTGGGCGGGAGGAAAGGAACCGGGCGGGAAAAAGTGACCTTTCAACTACTGGCACGGCCCTGACCGGATGCGAGACTCTCTGCCCGGGACGCCGACACCGCACGGAGCCGACCGCTGGGAGGGATGCATGCAGACGTGGGACGTCATGCGCCAGGACGACGACGGCGGGGAGTCCTGCGTCGCCACGCACGACTCGCGGATAGCCGCCCTCGCGCAGGTCCTCGTCCTGCAGTGCCGTGCGCCGCGCGGGCGGACCTACCGGGTCTGCGGGCCGTCCGAGCCGGCCGTCCGCACCAACCGCGACCTGTACCTGCACTTCCTGCACCTGGGGCAGGAGGCGCGCGCGGCGTCCTGGTCGCTGTCGGCGTTCCTGCGGTCGCTGTGGAAGGTCAGCGGCCCGCTGAGCGACCGCGAGTCCCTCGCGCCCGACGACGTCGCGGCCATGTTCTCCGCGGCCTCCACCGCCCCGCCGCCGGACTTCGTCCCCGCGTGGAGCACCGAGGACCTGTCGCTGCCGGGCGACGAACCGCGCGACCACGCCGACTGGGAGCGCGTCATCCTGTCGCAGATCGCCGACCTGCAGGACTTCCTCGCCGCCCCGCCCGGGCCCCACGCCCGCTTCGGCGTCGACGCGCCGCGCCCGCCGGGCAGCGGACCCCGCGCCACCCCGGCCCGCTGGTACAACTTCGACCCGGCGACCTACCTCGAGTGCGCCGTCGCCGGGAGCCTCGGCGGATGGGACGCCGCGGACGGCGCCCGCGTCCCGCTGCCCACGCTCTCCGGCGAGGCGCCGACACGCTCGTACGTGCGTCCGCTCACCTCCATGACCTGGGGGGACCTGGCCCGTATCGCGGTCTGCGGCCAGATGTACGAGTAGTCCGCCGCGAGCGGTCGGCCGGCGGCGGGGCTGGACGCGGCCGTTCCTGACCGCCGCCGGTGCATGCCTTGACCGAGCGGGGTTTACGGCGGCGCGTCCCGGGGTGACGATCGAACTGTGCGCCTGATGCTGCTCGGGGTCGGCACGGCGGCGTCGCCGAGGTTCGCGCCCGCCGGGCTGCTCCTCGAGTACGGGCACACGCGCGTCGGGTTCGACGGCGGCCCCGGGTCGGAACCGCCGGAGACCGTCCAGGCGTGGCTGGTGCGCAGCCGGGAAGGCGCCCTGCACTCCGAGCTGCGCCGGATCGCCGACGAGTGCGGCATGCCGGAGCCGGCCGTCGCCTCGTTCCGGCACGGAGCGCTGCACGTCGAGCCGCTTCCGCTCCCTGGGGAGGCGCCCGTCGGCTACCGGATCACGGCGGGCCGCCATCTCGCCGTGTGGGCGCCCGAATCGCGGGGCCTGCCGGTCTGGGCCGAGGAGGCCGACCTGGTCTTCGCCGGCACGTCCGAGATGCGCCGGACCATCGAGGCCGCGCGGCGCCTCCGGGTGCGCAGGCTGGTGTTCGCCCTCCTGGACGAGGACGCCTGCGCGGCGATGGACGCCGGCAAGGACCCGCCCTTCGGCGAATGGGGCCAGGAAGGCGGCCGGTACCGCCTGTGACCCCGCCGCGGTCGTCCGGAGGCGTGCCGCGCCCGGGTCACCGGCCGTGGCCCACGCCTCCGCCGAGGGTCATCACCACCACGCCGGCCACCACGATCGCGGCGCCCAAGACCGTCACCGGACGCACCGGCTCGCCGTAGAACACCACGCCGCCCGCGAACGCGCCGACGGTGCCGAGCGCGGACCAGATCGCGTACACCGGGCCGACGTTCAGCGACATCAGCGCCTTCGCCAGCAGCCCGAAGGAGATCAGGTACCCGGCGACGACCACGGCCGTGGGCCCGAGGCGCGACAGCCCCTCCGACGCGCGCAGCGACAGCGTCGCCGTGATCTCCGCGATGATGGCCAGTCCCAGCAGCACGTACGGCATGGATCCCACCTTCCGCTCGCCTGCGCGGCGGGGCTCCGCCGAGCCCGCCGTCCCTCCGCCCGCCATCCCATCAGTCAGGCCGAGCGGGCGGCGACGGCTTCGAACACCCTCATGTCGGCGTCCCACTCGGTGCCCGGCCGGGGCCAGTGCACGGCGATGTCGGTGACGCCCATCTCGGCGTAGGTCCCGGCGAGGTCGGCGAACGCCTCGACCGACTCCAGCCAGGGCTCGCCGGAGAAGCCGGTCAGCAGCAGGCGCCGCACGTCGGCGGGGTCGCGTCCCTCGGCGGCGCACGCCTCGTCCAGGCGGGCGAGCCGGTCGCGCACGGCGGCGCGCGGGTCGTCGGCGCCGCCCGCGACGGTGACCCACATCGCGCCGTACCGGGCGGCGAGGCGCATGCCGCGCGGGCCGTCGCCGGCGATGGCGAACGGCACCCGGGGCCGCTGGACGCAGCCGGGCGCGGTCCGCACCTCCCGGGCCGAGTAGTACGCGCCCGTGAACGTGGTCTCCGGGCCGCGCAGCAGCAGGTCGAGCAGCCGCACCCACTCCTCGAACCGGGCGGCGCGCTCGCGCGGCGACCAGTCGGGGCCGCCGAGGATGCCGGCGTCGGACGTGCGGGCGCCGCCGCCCGCGCCGATGCCGACGGTGAGCCGCCCGCCGCTGATGTGGTCGATCGTCTTGATCGCGTGCGCGGCGGGCACGGGATGGCGGAAGTTCGGCGAGGTGACGAGCGTGCCGATCCGCATGCGGGAGGTGACGGCGGCGGCCGCCGCCAGCGTGGTGTACGCGTCGTGCCACGGGGTCGCGCCGCGCCACGCGACGTGGTCGTACACCCAGGCGGTCGCGAATCCGAGCTCCTCGGCGCGGCGCCAGGCCTCCCCCTCCCGCGGCCACGACTCCGTCGGCCACATCACCGTGCTGATCTGCGGTGCCGTCACCTGCGCTCCCTCCGGTCCGGACATGATCATGTCATGCCGTCGCCGGCGTCCCGCGGGCGGGCGGCCGACAGCCAGGCGCGCAGCGCCCACCACCACTGCGCGGTCCGCTCGACCGCCGCGCCGTCCGCCGGGTCGGCGGCCGAGCCCGGCGGCGTCCGGCCGGTCAGCTCGTGCAGGCGCCGCAGCCGGTACTTGACGGTGTTGCCGTGGACGTGCAGGGCCTCGGCGGCGGGCTCGATGCGGGCGCCGTGGTCGAGGTAGGCGAGCGCGGTCCGGGCCAGCTCCCGGTGGAACGGGTCGGCGGGGTCCAGAGGGCCGAGCAGCCGGTCGGCCAGCAGGCTCCCCAGCCGCGGCTCGGCCTCGGTCGCCGTGAGCAGGGCCAGGTCGGTGAGCGCGCGCAGGCCGGTGAGCCCGGCGGCCCGTCCGGCGCGCAGCGCGCGGCGGCCCAGCTCGTACAGCTCGGACACCCGGGACGGCCGCGCCGGCGGAGCGGCCACCAGCAGCGGCCCGTCGGGCGGCAGGTCCGCCGCGTGCGGGAGGCGGGCGACCAGAGCGGCCAGCCGCCCGTCGACCAGCCCGCACAGGGCGGGGCCGCGGGCGGTCAGCGCGGCCTCCAGCCGTTGCGCGACGGCGGGGTCGCTGACGTCGCTGACGACGCAGTGGTACGCGGCGCCCTGTTCCAGCGGCGGGGGCGGGACGGCGGGCTCGCCGTGCAGCAGCTGCCGCAGCGCCTGGACGCGGCGCTCCCGGGCGGTGCGCGCCATCTCCAGCTCGGTGACGCGGTGGGCGTGCACCATGCGGTGCACCAGCACCGTGGTGATCTCGTCGATGCGGGTGACGCCGTCCAGCAGCACCTCGGGCGGAACGCCGAGGGCGCGGCCGGTGTCGACCATCGTCCGCAGCACGTGCGAGCGGCCCGCCTGGAACCCGTCGAGGAACGCGGCCACGGGGACGCCCTGGCGGGCCCGGTCGGAGCCGAGGCGCTCGGCCGCCGCCAGCGCCTCCTCCCCCGGCTCGCCGCCGTCGAACAGCGCGGCCCCCACGCCGTCGATCAGGGCGCGCACGTGCCGCCGGGTCTCCTCCTCGGGGAGCGCGGCGACCAGGGGCGAGCGGCGGCGGGCCGCCCGCACCGTCGCCTCCAGCACCTCGGGGCTGCGGGTGCGATCGGCCAGCATCCGCAGCAGCCGGTCCGCCTCCGCCTTGTCCATGGTCAGCCACCCCGTTCCGCGGGCCGCCCCGGCGCCGTTTCGGCTCTGTGCGGGCTCTGTGTGTGGGCTCTGTGTGTGGGCTCTGTCCGGCACGGACAATGATGCCCGCCGGGATTGGGCCGTCCAACCCTAGGCGGGCGCGGAGCCGGTGCGCTTTGGTGGCCGCAGACAAGCGCAAGGAGTCAGCCCGTGTCCGAGAGCGACGAGTTCCTGGAGAAGCTGCCGCCGCAGGATCTGATCTTCCGCCTGCCGCCGACCTTCGACAACGTCGAGGACGAGCGCCGCCACCGCAAGGAGCGGCTGGCCGCGGCGCTGCGCCTGTTCGGCAAGTTCGGCTTCGAGGAGGGCGTGGCCGGGCACATCACGGCCCGCGACCCCGAGTACCCGGACCACTTCTGGGTCAACCCGTTCGGGATGTCGTTCAAGCACGTCAAGGTCAGCGACCTGATCCTGGTGAACCACGAGGGCAAGGTGGTCGAGGGCCGCTACCCGGTCAACGAGGCGGCGTTCGCCATCCACTCCCAGATCCACCAGGCGCGTCCCGACGTGGTGTCCGCGGCGCACAGCCACTCGGTGTACGGGCGGGCGCTGTCGGCGCTCGGCCAGAAGCTGGAGCCGATCACGCAGGACGTGTGCGCCTTCTACCAGGACCACGGCCTGTTCGACGACTACACCGGCGTGGTCACCAGCGTGGAGGAGGGCAAGCGCATCGCCGCCGCGCTCGGCGACAACAAGGCGGTGATCCTGCGCAACCACGGGCTGCTCACCGTCGGCGACAGCGTGGACGCGGCGGCCTGGTGGTTCATCACCATGGAGCGCTCGTGCCAGGTGCAGCTGCTGGCCAAGGCGGCGGGCGAGGTCGTGCCGATCGAGCACGAGAACGCGGTGCTGACCCACCAGCAGATCGGCAACGACCTGGTCGGCTGGATCAACTACCAGCCGCTCTACGACCAGATCACCCGGGAGCAGCCTGACCTGTTCGACTGACGCGCCGCGGACGGCGCGCTCTTTCGGACGTTCCCCCGAGACGAGCCGTTCCCCACGGGTCGCGTTGTCTCCCCCCGGCGCGGCCCCGGTACGGGCCGGACTCGGCGGCGATTCGCCGCGCCCCCGCCGGGTCCGGCCCGTCGACGTCCATGGGGCCGGGGTCCGCTAGCTTCGGGCGCGGACGGTTTCGGCGAACGTCCGCACCAGCTCGGCGAGCTCGGTCTCCTCGTCGCGGCGCGCCAGGATCGGATCGGCCAGTTCCGGCCGCACCGCCGACAGCTCCTCGACCGCGAACAGCAGGGCGCGGCGCACCTGCCGCTCGGGGTGGGCGGCCAGCCGTTCCACCACCCGCCGGTAGCGCGGGTCCTCGGGGCGGCGCTCGCCGTTCGCCCGCGCCGCCGTCGCCAGCCGGTCGAGCCCGCGGATCAGCTCGCGCGGCGCGGGCGCGGGCTCGGCCAGCAGCCCGGCGAGGATCTCCTCGACCGGCACGGTCGGCAGCACGGCCGCCACCGCGGCGAACGCCTCCTCGGCGGACCCGGCGTCCGGGCCCGTGACGCACACGAACCGGGTGCCGCGCACGGGCGATTCGGCGTAGACGACCCGCGTGCCGCCGCCGGCGTCCCAGACCTCGCGTTCCGGCTCGGCGAATCCCGCGGGTTCGGCGGCCGTGCGGGTCCAGCCGCGCGCGGCGGCGAGCGCGGCCAGCGCACCGCGGTCGGCGTGGTCGGCGAGCACCGCGCCGCGTTCGACGCTCACGGTCCGTCCTCCCCGTCCCGGTCGTCCCACGTCTCCACCGCGTTCCCGGCCGCGTCCACCATGACGGGCCCGTCGCCGAAGTAGTCGCCGAACGCGTTGAAGGCGTCCTCTTCCGGCCGGTCGAGGCGCTCTTCGATCCGCGCCAGCAGGTCCGGGTCGGTCTCGGTGAGCGCGAGCTCCTGCAGCAGCCACCGGTGGTTGTACCACCCGGCGATCTCCACGAGGCGGCGGCGCAGCTCCGGCTCGGGCCGGTCGGCGTACTCGCCGAGCCGCAGCGTGCGGCGCAGGTCGCCGTGCCACAGCGCGGCCCGGATGCGCAGCGCGCCGGCGACGTGCGCGTCGACGTCCAGCTCGTCGGGGTCGACCAGGTCGTCCTCGCCGCAGTAGTCGAACCCGGTCAGCGCGCCCACCACGTCCAGGGGGAGGTCGACCGGGAAGCTCTCCTCGTGCTCTTCGTTGAGCCGCCGCACCACCGCTTGGTGCGGCTTGGGCGACGGCCGGTACCGCACCGCCGCGCACACGATGTCCCGCGTGTGGATCTCGAAGGACAGGTAGGACCGCGAGTGCAGCGTCCGCCACGTCATCGACGGGACGCGGCCGAGCCGCTGCCGCTTGCGGCCGCTGTCGCGGTCGGCGGCGAGCATGTCCAGAGGAGCGGCGAGCCCCGCGTCGTCGGGCAGCGGGTCGTCCAGGTGGGCGCTGCCCCACGACTGCGGCTCGACGAACTGAACGAGCGTGAAGTAACGGTCCAGGTCCGGTCCGTTGATCTCGACGAACGTCCCTTCGTGGACGTCGGGCACCAGCACCTCGTAACGGAAGCCGAGGAAGCCGCGGGCGAAGGAGGTCAGGTCGGCGCGCCGGAGTGCCGGACGTGGGAACACGCCCTCCAGGGCCTCGGCGACGCCGTCCGCGGTCGGCTCCACGGGGATCCACAGCCACGCCGGATAGAAGGAGCCGAGCGCGCACCACAGCCGGTCGGGCTCGGACGGGTCGAGGTACCAGGCGGCCTCGACCTCGTAGCCCGTGCCGCGCCGTGCCGCCGCGGGGCCGGTGCCGACCAGCGCCTTGCCCTCGCGCAGGCGCAGGTCGTCGTCGTCCAGGTGCTCGACGCTCATGGTGCCGGACGCGTCGTGAACCCGTTCGTCGCCGTCGCCGAGCTCGTCGGCGGGCTCCCAGTGGTCGGGGGCGCGCCAGTCGATGCCGAGCCGCTCCCCGACCGGGTCGCCGGTGAGGGCAGCCCACCATGCGGGGGGTTGCTTCATGGTCGTGGGGTGTTCCTTCCGGGAGCAGTCCCGTGCGGAGGAGCGACACCTCCCCCGTTCGGATGATCACCGTGAACCTATCGATTCGCGGTCCCCGCCGCCGGACGATCCGCCGACCCGGGCCCGGCGACGCGGGTGCGCGGCGCGTCAACCGGGCGCGGCCGCCCCCTCCTCGGCGTCGGCCGCGTCGACGGCGGCCGGCTCGGTCAGGGGCAGCAGCACCTGGACGCGGGTGTCGCCCGGCCGCGACTCGACCCGGATGTCGCCGCGGTGCCGGTCGACGACGATCCGCCAGGAGATGTCCAGGCCGAGGCCGGTGCCCTCGCCGACCGGCTTGGTGGTGAAGAACGGGGTGAAGATCCGCGGCAGGTTCTCCTCCGGGATGCCCGGGCCGGTGTCGCCGATCTCCACCAGGGCGTGGTCGCCGCGCCGGGCGGTGCGGACGGTGAGGACGCCCGCGTCGCCCATGGCGTCCAGCGCGTTGACGATCAGGTTCGTCCACACCTGGTTCAGCTCGGCGGCGTACACGGGGACCGGCGGCAGGTCGGGCGCGAAGTCCTTCACCACCCGCACCCCCGGCGGGACCTTGCGTTTCAGCATGACCAGCGTGCTCTTCAGCAGCTCCCGCAGGTCGACGCGCCGGTAGGGGGCGCGGTCGAGCTGGGAGTACTGCTTGGCCGAGTCCAGCAGCGCGGTCATGCGGCCGGTGGCGTCGGCCAGCTCGGCCTGCAGCTGCGCCACCTCCAGCATTTCGGCGAGCCAGCGCGCGGCGACCGGCAGCTGCGCCCCCGCCACGGGGGCGACCTGCTCGATCTCCGCCACGCCGAGGCCGGCGGCCACCAGGCCGGGCGACAGCTCCCACGCGTCCTCGACGCCGTGCCCCTCCAGCCAGTCGGCCAGCTCGTCCTCGGCGTCGCTGACCTCCAGCGGGTCGCGCCCGGGCTCGGCCGCCTCGCCGGCGCCCCGGCCGCGCAGCCGCTCGTGCAGCGACACCAGGTCGGCCAGGCGCCGGCAGTCCACGCCCGCCGCGGCCAGCTCCGCCAGGCGCCGGTGGCCGCCGGCGAGCCGGTCGCCGAGCTCGGCGCTGGCGCGCGCCGCGGCCACGCCCAGGTTGTTGAGCTCGTGGGTCAGCCCGGCGGTGATCGTGCCGAGGGCGGTGAGGCGCTCGCGCTGGTCGACGAGGCGGCGCATGTGGTCGGTGCCGAAGAAGACGCCCTCCAGCAGGTGCGTGGCCATCGGGAACCAGTCGCGCACCGCCTTGCCGAACTTGCGGGCGGGCAGCGCGAACACCGTCGTGGGCCGTCGGCCGGCCCGCAGCGTGTGCCGGTACCGCTGGTCGATGCGGTCGCCCAGGTACGCCTGGACGGCGCCGCCGTACAGGCCGGGACGGTCGCCGCGGGTCATCTCGACCTGGTCGCCGCCGCGCACCGCCGTCGTCATCACCAGCTCGCCGTCGAGCAGCACGTACAGGAACTCGGCGGCGTCGCCCTCCGCGCAGATCACCTCCCCGCGCGCGTGCTCGCGGACGCTGCCGTGCTCGGCCAGCCAGGCCAGCTTCTCGTCGTCCAGCCCTTCGAACAGGAACAGCCCGCGCAGCCGTTCGGGCGGGATCTCGGCGGTGTCGGTCATGCCTGCTCCAGGTAGCGGTGGACCAGCGCGACGGCCATGGCGCCGTCGCCGACCGCCGAGGCGACCCGCTTCATCGAGGCCGCGCGCACGTCCCCGGCGGCGAACACCCCCGGGAGGCTGGTCTCCAGGTGGTAGGGCTGGCGGTCGGCGGTCCAGTCCGCGGGGCGGCGCCCGCCCGCGACCAGGTCGGGCCCGGTGAGGACGAACCCGCGCGGGTCGCGTTCGACCACGCCGTCCAGCCAGTCGGTGCGCGGCTCGGCGCCGATGAACACGAACAGCCGCTGCGCGTCCGCCCGCCGCTCGCCCAGCGGCCCCTTGAGCGTGAGGCCCTCCAGGTGGGCGGAGCCGTGGGCGGCGCCGACCACGGTGCGGGTGTGCACCTGGATGTTGGGGATCTCGGCGATCTGCCGGATCAGGTAGTGCGACATCGACCGTTCCAACCCGTCGGCGCGCGCCACCAGGTGGACGCACCGGGCGTACCGGGACAGGTTCACCGCGGCCTGTCCGGCGGAGTTGGCGCCGCCGACCACGTACACCTCTTCCCCCCGGCAGCCGGGGATCTCGGCCATCGCCGCGCCGTAGTACACGCCCACGCCGACCAGAGCGTCCAGCCCGGGCACGTCCAGGCGGCGGTAGGACACGCCGGTCGCCAGGATCACCGCGTGCGCGGAGATCTCGGCGCCGCCGGCCTGCCGCACCACCCTGGCCCGGCCGCGCGCCTCCAGCCCGGCCGCCTCCGCCGTGGTGATCAGCTCGGCGCCGAACCGCTCGGCCTGGCGGCGCGCCCGGTCCGCCAGCTGCGCCCCGGACACCCCGTCGGGGAAGCCCAGGTAGTTCTCGATGCGGGAGCTCTGCCCGGCCTGCCCGCCGGAGGCGTGCCGTTCGACGAGGACGGTGCGCAGCCCCTCCGACGCCCCATAGACCGCCGCGCCGAGCCCGGCCGGGCCGCCGCCCACCACGATCAGGTCGTAGAACTCAGCGGCCGGGGCGGTGGGCAGGCCCACGGCGGCGGCCAGCTCGGCGTCGGTGGGCGCCGACAGGGCGGTGCCGTCGGCCGTCACCACCAGCGGCAGCTCGGGGTCGCCCGCCGCCCGGGCCAGCTCGGCGCCCTCGGGCGCGGTGTCCAGCAGCCACGTGTAGGAGACCTGGTTGCGGGCGAGGAAGTCGCGGACCTCGTAGGAGCGCGCCGACCAGCGGTGCCCCACCACGCGCAGCTCGGCGCTCTCCCGGCGCGGGGTGCGCCGCCAGGCGTCCAGCTGCGCGTCGATCACCGGGTAGAACTTCTCCTCCGGCGGGTTCCACGGCTTGAGCAGGTAGTGGTCGAGGTCCACCACGTTGATCGCGCGGATCGCGGCCTCGGTGTCGGCGTAGGCGGTCAGCAGCACCCGCCGGGCGTAGGGGTAGACGTCCATGGCCTGCTCCAGGAACTCCACCCCGGTCATCCCGGGCATCCGGTGGTCGGCCACCAGCACCGCGGCGTCGTCGCCGCGCAGCTTCAGCTCGCGCAGCGCCTCCAGCGCCTGGGCCCCGGACTCGGCGCGCACGATCCGGTACGTCCCGGCGTAGCGGCGCCGCAGGTCGCGCGCGACCGCCCGGGACACGCCCGGGTCGTCGTCGACCGTCATGATCACGGGTTTGGCCACGGCGCCGTCCCCTCGCTCTCCCTCTCCGGGCGACGTACGGCGCCCTTGCCGCACTCTCACGGCTCCGCCAACCGGTACCCCGGGCGCGGCGGGCGAAAACGCATCCGAAATCATCAATCCATGGCATTCAGGGTGGCATTGGTCGGATACGGCACGGGCGGCGCGGTGTTCCACGCCCCGTTGATCTCCTCGGTCCCGGATCTGCGGCTGGCGGCCGTGGTCACGAGCGATCCGGAACGGCAGCGGGCGGTGCGGTCGCGCTACCCCGACGCCCGGGTGCTCGACACCGCCGACCGGTTGTGGGAGTCCACCGGCGCCTACGACCTGGTGGTGATCGCCGCGCCGAACCGGCTGCACGTGCCCCTCGCCCGCGACGCGCTGACCTGCGACATCCCCGTCGTGGTGGACAAGCCCGTGGCGGCGACCGCGGCGGAGGCCCGGTCCCTCGCGGCGCTGAGCGCGGTGCGGGGCCTGCCGGTCATCCCCTTCCACAACCGCCGCTGGGACGGCGACTTCCGCACCGTGCGGCGCCTGGTCGGCTCCGGCGCGCTCGGCCACGTCCTCCGCTACGAGTCGCGGTTCGAACGGTGGCGTCCCCAGCCCAAGGCGAGCTGGAAGGAGAGCGCGGACCCGCGGGACGCCGGCGGCATCCTCTACGACCTCGGCTCGCACCTGATCGACCAGGCCGTCCACCTGTTCGGACGGCCCCGCCAGGTGTACGCGGAGATCGACGTGCGCCGCCGCGGCGCGGCCGCGGCCGACGACGCGTTCGTGGCGCTCACCCACGAGGACGGCGTCCGCGCGCACCTGTGGATGAGCGCGACCGCCGCCCAGCACGGCCCCCGTTTCCGCGTCCTCGGCGACCGCGCCGCGTACACGGTGTTCGGCATGGACGTGCAGGAGGACGCCCTGCGCCGGGGCCTGACCCCCGCGGACGCCGACTGGGGCGCGGCCCCGCCGCGCTCGTACGGCCGTGTCGGCACCCCCGGCGCCGACCGTGCGGAGCCCACCGACCGGGGCGCCTACCAGGAGTTCTACGCCGAGGTCGCGCGCACCCTGCGCGGCGAGGCCCCGCCGCCGGTCTCGCTCACCGACGCGATCACCGGGCTGGAGGTCATCGAGGCCGCCATCCGGTCCGCCCGCGAGGGCCGCGTCGTCTCCCTCCAGTAGGCGGAGCCTCCCGAACGTCGACGCTCCGGACCTCGGCGGCCTCACCGAGAGGGCGGCCGCCGAGGATCCCGCCCCGGCGAGCCGGTCACCCGACCTGGGCGGCTACAGCACCGACACGTGCACGTGGTCGTAGTGGTTCTGGGTGATGCTGCCGCGGTCCTCCATCTGCCGCCAGCCGCCGCTGGTGCGGGTGTCCCAGATCCGCTGCTTCCAGATCACGTACTTGACCCCGTACTTGGCGGCGTTGTCGATGACGAACTGCGCCACCTGGTCGCCGTGCCGCTGCGCGGACGCGCTCGGCATCTTGCCCGCCGTGCTCTCCATGAAGTCGCACGCCTGGCCGGACCCGTGGTCCTGCGGGTCGCCGGCGCGGTAGCAGCCGATCGTCGGGAACGGCCCGAACTTGCTGTCGATGACCTGCATGAGCGTGCGCATCCGCGCCGTCATCGTGTTGCCGACGATCGGCGACTTGGTGCCGCTCGCCCCGTCGGGCCGCCCCGCCGCCGATCCGCCGGACGACCCGCCGGACGACCCGCCTGATGACCCGCCGGACGACGTCGTGGGCCGCTCAGGCTTGTGCCGGGCCAGCAGCTTCCGCACCCGCTGCCGCTGGGACTCCAGGTCCTCGATCTCGCGCCGCACCTGCGCCACCTTGGCGTCGGCGTTCTTGCGCGACTGCTCGGCCCGCGCCGCCAGCTTCTCCAGGTTCTTGATCCGCATGCCGTTGTTGCGGGCGAGGTGCTCCACCACGGTGGCGTCCCGGATGGCGGCGCCCGGATCGTCGGCCGTCACCATCGCCATGGCGGTCAGCCGCCCGGTCATGTACGAGGCGGCGGCCAGCCGGCTGACGTCGCCGCGCAGCGTCTCGAACTCCTTGGACAGCCGTTCGGCGTCGCGGGCGGCCTTCTGCGCGGCCTCCTTGGCCTCCTCCAGCGCGATCAGCCCGCCGCGGTACTCCTTGTCGAGCTTGTCCGCCCGCTTGCGCAGCTTGGCCAGCTCGGCCGCGGAGTCCTTGGGCTCCGCGGGCGCCGTGGGCGCCGCGGCGCCGGGGGCCGCGGGGAGCATCGCCGACGCCGCCAGCACGAGCGCGAGGGCGGCGCCTCGCCGCACCGCCCGTCCACCGTCGCATCGCCGCTTCCGGCCGAGGGGATCGTGGGCCGCCACAGAACTCTCCTTAGAAACATCCAGAAGATTGGCGGCACGCTACCACAAGCCACCAATTGCTCTCGCATCATTCGCCAAACACGTAGCGTCACACGAAAACTACAAAGCGCCCATCACGGGAAGATCACCAGCCACGTCGCCCCCGGCACCCTCAGCCATTCCCTCGGCTCACCCGCCCCATCCGAGGACGGTTTCCGACTCTCACCAGAGATCTCCCACGGTTCTTTCAATCGCCCCACCGAAATCCACGCCCTTCGACTCAGCCGAACACACCAACCCTCACATCCTCTTTCCAACCACC
Organism: Actinomadura rubrobrunea NBRC 15275; assembly: GCF_001552235.1. NCBI lineage: Bacteria > Bacillati > Actinomycetota > Actinomycetes > Streptosporangiales > Thermomonosporaceae > Actinomadura > Actinomadura viridilutea. Next base: position 64,893 of record NZ_BCQU01000013.1, read on the forward strand.
AACACACACCCGCACACAATCCCGGCAGCACTGATCTCCAACCCACACACCACCCGATTTCGTTCACGCTCTCCTTCCAAGAACACATCCCCCAGACCTGTACTACAAGCCACACTCACGCCTCCGCCACCATCCGCAGGTCATTGCACATAACCACACATCATCGACTCAGCCAGGCTCAACGAGAACCACACCCCGCAAACTTGCATCCAGCAGCGTTCCTTCTCATGCCGGCCCAACCCTGACATCCCACCGTCCAAGACATCGCAATACAGCGCCGGCCCGTCGCGTTTCCGACAGCGAACTCTTCCGCTACAGACCGCCGTCCCACCGCCACTCGGATGCCCACAGCGACGTCAACGCCCCACTCGCACACCGCCACCCCGCGACATCGCCCCCCTCCCCCAGGTGATCTCTGAGGTCCGATTTTCCTTCCCGACGAGCTCACACACTGGCGGGCCAGCCTTCGGCTCTCCCTAGCGACAGCAGAACAGCCAGCGCAAGGCACTCATCACAGCCGCCAGAAAGTGCAGCCACGAGCCATCCGCAAGAGTTGCAGCACCATTGCACCGGCGGCGACAAGTCTCCCCCGAAGCCCGCACGGCCTCTTGCACACGCGGTCGCGAGCCGTCACCACAGTCGGCAGCTTCACTCCCACTGTGGCGCCCATCTCCAGGAGAACGGTGCCTACAGCTGGAGCCCGACAAGAGCGACACAATGAGCGTGCGATGGGCGAGTCCGCGCCCTACGTCCGATACCGAGCGATCAGTGTGCACACCGCCATCGCCGCCGGGAGGGGGCCACCACACACACATCGGTGCTCAGCGAAAAGCTCTGACGGTCCGACACAACCCAAAAGCAAGTCCGCTGCCTCCAGCGGCTGCTGCGAACATGGCAGAGCTTGTCACCAAAGCGGCAATGAAGGGAGGGGCTTGGCGGTGACAGCTTGCCCTACCGCGTTGCCGCGGAACGGCGTCATTCGACGCCTGTCGATAGCGCACTCGACGGCATTCAAATCACGATGTTCGATGGCCAGGAAACTGGCGGCCCAGCCTCTCCCTTGGCGGCAAGCTGGTCGATCTCGGTCCGTTTCGCAGGAGAAACGTGTGATTGCGCGAGTGGAAGCCGCGGGCTTGTTCGGCCGAATTCGATCAGGGGGGAAAGATGCTCCGGCCGACGGAGGCGCCGCTTGCCTTCAGCCTCTATCGGGACTGTCGGGAGTCAGCCTGCCGACCGGCGGTGTCCACGATGACAACGGTCGCTGCGCGAGCTCGTGAGCCGAATGGTCACCTCCGGCTCAGCCGCCTTGCAATGTCTGCAGAGCGTGAGTCGCCGAGCCTTTTCGGGCGGTTCCTTCGCTCGGCGGCTGTTTGGGTGCTGCAAGACCTCCGAGGGGAGGCGCAGCTCATGGTCACGGGCTCCCGTCGCGGAGGACGGGAGCCCGATCACAGGTCTACCAGTTCGTTCCAGTGAGGGGTGCGGAGGGCGACGCGGAGGCGCAGGCCGGCCTCGGCCGGAGTGCGGTCGCCCTTGCGGTTGTTGCAGCTGCTGCACGCCAGGACGGTGTTGTCCCACGTGTCGCCACCGCCGCGGGACTGCGGCACCACGTGGTCGATGGTGTTGCCCCGGCGGCCGCAGTAGCCGCACAGGCCGCGGTCGCGCAGGTAGACGCCGCGCTTGCTCCACGGCGGGCGCCTGCCGTGCCGCCAGCGCATGACCACGTACTTGACCAGACGCAGCACGCGCGGCACCGGGAAGGGACCGATGGTGCGGTCTTCCTCCGCCTCCTCCACGACGGCCACACCGCGGACCAGCATGCGGATGGCGTGCCGCACGTTGACGCGCTGTAACGGCTCGTAGGACGCATTCAGGACGAGAACGGTCATCGGTCACCTCCTCGCCGCTCCCCACCGGATCCGAACGCGGATGTCCGCATTAACGGTGCGGCGTTCTTCCGTTGAACTGCAGAGGAATGGATTAGGGATTTCTGGTTGCCGGAATCCGAGCTGTCTTAAGGGTGCCGATCGGGTCGGTGGCGGGCAACGGATTTTCCGGTCGTCACGGCTCGGGCCGCGCCGACAGCAGCTTGGGGAGGGCTCGTCCGGGCTTGTCGTCCCACCAGTCGTCGGCGCCGTGCGCCGACGCCACTTCCAGAGCGCGGTGGCAGTCAGGGCAGGTGGTGTCGCCCCTGGCAAGGGCCACTGTGAAGCGGCCCGCGGGCAGCGGACGGGCGCCCCAGAAGCGCAGGAGGTCGGAGCCGTCCACGAACAGCGTGTCCGGGATGGCCTTTTCGCGGCGTTCTGAGAACAACCGGAAGGCCAGGACGCGGAGGAGGTTCGCGGCGGTGAGAAGGTGGCCGTACGGGGCGCCCCGGACGGCCACTTCGGGCAGGCCGAACCGGTGCATGCCCCAGGTGTCGGCGCGGACCAGTCCGCGTTCCTCCGTGACGAACACGCCGATCCACCCCTCCCCGAGCACGAAGCGCGCGGGCTCCGCGTCGGATATGCCGACGACTTGGTGGGAATCGACGTCCACAACGAGGCCGCCGGTGGCCGCGGCCAAGAGGCGCGCGGTCTGCCGCGCGGCCTGGGCGTGGCGCGGGGCGTCGTCCGGCGGCCCTTGGACGCGGATCAGCATGTGATGCCGGGCGTTCCGCAACCGCCGCAGGTGACCGGACGAGCCGCCTGACCGGGCGAGCCACTCGGCCGTCGGAGAGTGAGCGCGGACGGTCATCGCCGACCGGTCCAGCAGTTCGCGGGCGAGATCGGCGAGGCCGCCGCCGGTGAGGACGGTGGAGACGTCCGAAGGCGGAGGGTCGTCGGCGGAGACCAGGAAGCCGGAGGCGACGGTGTCGGGGACGTGCAGCGGGAGCGTGGTCATGCGTCCAGGCTGACCTCGGGCCCGCGGGGGCGGAAGGCGAACCGTGTTCTGGGGATGACGCCGCCGGCCCGGTCAGAGCGACGGGAGGTCGGCGGCGAACGCCTGGTACTCGCGCGACTCGCGCTGGCGGCGGAATCCCAGTTCCTCGTTGACGGCCAGCATGTGCACGTTGTCGCCGGAATTGTCGGTCTCGATCTCCCGCACCTCGGGCCGCTCCCTGCGCAGCCACTGCAGCATGGCCGCCTTCACCCAGATGCCGATGCGCCGTCCGCGGTGCTCGGGCACGACCGCGGTGTCGTACTGGGCGGCCCGTTCGGGCGTCTCCCCGGAGACCACGACCTCGGTGAACCCCGCGATCTCGTCGCCGTGGACGGCGGCGACGGTGTAGAGGTCGTCGCCGCGCTTGGCGACCAGCTCGGCCATCTCGCGGACGCGGTCGGCGTCCCACGGCAGCCCCTCGTAGGCGGACATGTCGGCCATGGCGTGCTTGGCGCGGGCCAGCGCGAGCGCGTGCTCGTCCGGGGCCGTGCCGCGCCAGCGCACCAGCCGGTACCCGGGGGGACCCGAGGCGACGAGCCTCTCCAGGCGGTCGGCCGGCACGTCGTCCATGCGCAGCAGCAGCCCGCGCAGCGTCAGCACGCACCGGAAGCCGTGCGACTCCAGGAACGGGATCGCCGGGGTGCCCGCCATGACCTGCGCGATGACGCTGCTGCGGCCGTCGGCGCGCAGCCCTTCGGCGGCGGCCGTCAGCAGGCGGGTGCCGATGCCCCGGCGGCGCCGGTCGGGGAGGACCCGGATGTCGATCTCGGCGGGGCGGTCGGCGCCGGGGCCTCCGGGCAGCCGCAGCTCCGCCACGCCGACCATGACGTCACCGTCCACGGCGCCCCACAGCCGCCTCCCGGGGGCGCGCAGTCGGGCGGCCGTCTCCTCGGGGTCCGGCGCGGGCTCGTCGCACAGGTCGGCGGCGTGCGCGGCGGCCAGGACCGCATGCCAGCGCCGAACCTCCGCGTCGGTCGGATCATCGAGGGCGATGACGTCCATCCGCCTTTTGTACCGGATCCCCGAGCGCCGCAGGTGCCGCCCGTCCAACCTGTGACCCTGGAATGCGATTCGGTGCGGTCTCCGGGGGCATGGATGGACGCCGTCCCGGTGGGCGACCGCACCTCGTCGTGCGCCGACGCGTCTTCGCCGCCGTGGTCAGCGGGTGAACGCGGCGAGGATGCGTTCGGCGGCCATGGCCGGGGTGATGCGGCCCTCGGCCACCCGGCGTTCCAGGTCGGGGGCGATGTCGCGGACCGCGGGGTGCTCCCTCAGCTCGGTCAGCAGCCGGTCGTGCACCAACTCCCACGTCCAGCCGACCTGCTGACGGCGGCGGCGGGCCTCGAGCTCGCCGGTGGCCGCCATCCGGTCCTGGTGTTCGACCAGGCGCCGCCAGATCTCGTCCAGGCCGCGGTTCTCGCGGGCGCTGCAGGTCAGGACGGGCACGGAACGGGCGCGCTCGTCGCTGCGCAGCAGGCGCAGGGCGCCCGCGAGCTCGCGGGCGGCCTTGCGCGCCTCCATCTCGTGCGGCCCGTCCGCCTTGTTGACGGCGATGACGTCGGCCAGTTCCAGGACGCCCTTCTTGATGCCCTGGAGCTGGTCGCCGGTGCGGGCCAGGGTGAGGAACAGGAACGAGTCGACCATGTCGGCGACGGTCGTCTCGGACTGCCCGACCCCGACCGTCTCCACGAGCACCACGTCGTACCCGGCCGCCTCCATCACCACCATCGCCTCGCGGGTGGCCTTGGCGACGCCGCCGAGGGTGCCCGCCGTGGGCGACGGGCGGATGAACGCCCGCGGGTCGGCGGCCAGCCGCTGCATCCGCGTCTTGTCGCCGAGGATGCTGCCGCCGGTCCGGGTGGACGACGGGTCGACGGCCAGCACGGCGACCCGGTGCCCGGCGGCGGTGAGGTTGGTGCCGAGGGCGTCGATGAACGTCGACTTGCCCACGCCCGGCACCCCGGTGACGCCGACCCGCCGGGCGCGGCCCGCGTGCGGGGTCAGCTCGACCAGCAGCCGCTGCGCCAGGTCGCGGTGGTCGGGCCGGGTCGACTCCACGAGCGTGATCGCGCGGGCGATCCACGCCCGGGAGCCCTCGCGCACGCCCTTGACGTACTCGTCCAGGTCGGGCAGGCCGCGCCGCCGGGCCGCGCGGTCCGGCCGCCCCGCGGCGCCGGGGGCGGCGACGGTGAGGTCGTCGTTCACGCCGCGGAGTGCCCCAGCCGTGCCGACAGGTCCTTGAGCAGGTCGACGGCGGCGTCGGCCAGCACGGTGCCCGGCGGGAAGATCGCCGAGGCGCCCGCCGCGCGCAGCGCGTCGAAGTCCTGCGGCGGGATGACCCCGCCCACGACGATCATGATGTCGTCGCGGCCGAGGGCGGCCAGCGCCTCCCGCAGCGCGGGCACCAGGGTGAGGTGCCCGGCGGCCAGCGAGCTGACCCCGACGATGTGCACGTCGGCCTCGACGGCCTGGCGGGCGACCTCCTCGGGGGTCTGGAACAGCGGACCCACGTCCACGTCGAAGCCCAGGTCGGCGAAGCCGGTGGCGATCACCTTCTGGCCGCGGTCGTGGCCGTCCTGGCCCATCTTGGCGACCAGGATGCGGGGCCGCCGCCCCTCGGCCGCGGCGAACGCGTCGGCCGCCTCGCGGGCCCGTTCGATGGCGCTGACCTCGCCCGCCTCCTCTCGGTACACGCCTGAAATGGTACGGATGGTGGCGGCGTGCCGGCCGAACGCCCGCTCCAGCGCCTCGGAGATCTCCCCCACGGTCGCCTTGGCGCGGGCCGCGTCCACGGCCAGGGCGAGCAGGTTCTGCTCCAGGCCGGGGCCGCGGTCGCCGCGCATCGCGGCCTCGGCGCCGCGGGTGAGCGCCGCCAGGGCGGCCTCCACGTCCTCGGCGGACCGCTCCTCGCGCAGCCGCCGCAGCTTGGCGATCTGCTGGGCCCGCACGGCGGCGTTGTCGACCTTCAGCACCTCGATGTGCTCGTCGGTGTCGGGCCGGTACTTGTTGACGCCGATGACCGGCTGCCGGCCGGAGTCGATCCGCGCCTGGGTGCGGGCGGCGGCCTCCTCGATGCGCAGCTTGGGCAGGCCCTCGTCGATCGCGCGCGCCATGCCCCCGGCCGCCTCGACCTCGCGGATGTGGCCCCAGGCGCGGCGGGCGAGGTCGTAGGTGAGGCGTTCGACGTAGGCGCTGCCGCCCCACGGGTCGATGGTGCGGGTGATGCCCGACTCCTGCTGCAGCAGCAGCTGGGTGTTGCGTGCGATGCGGGCGGAGAAGTCGGTGGGCAGCGCCAGGGCCTCGTCCAGGGCGTTGGTGTGCAGCGACTGGGTGTGGCCCTGCGTGGCGGCCATCGCCTCGATGCAGGTGCGCGCCACGTTGTTGAACACGTCCTGCGCCGTCAGCGACCAGCCGGAGGTCTGGCAGTGCGTGCGCAGGCTCAGCGACTTGGGGTTCTCGGGGCCGAAGTCCTTGACGAGCCGCGCCCACAGCAGCCGCGCGGCGCGCAGCTTGGCGACCTCCATGAAGAAGTTCATGCCGATCGCCCAGAAGAACGACAGGCGCGGCGCGAACGCGTCGATGTCCAGCCCGGCGTCCAGGCCGGCGCGGATGTACTCCACGCCGTCGGCGAGGGTGTAGGCCAGCTCCAGATCGGCCGTCGCCCCCGCCTCCTGGATGTGGTAGCCGGAGATCGAGATGGAGTTGAACTTCGGCATCCGCCGGGAGGTGTAGGCGAAGATGTCGGAGATGATCCGCATGGACGGCCCGGGCGGGTAGATGTAGGTGTTGCGGACCATGAACTCCTTGAGGACGTCGTTCTGGATGGTCCCGGCGAGCTGCTCGGGCTTCACCCCCTGCTCCTCGGCGGCGACGATGTAGAGCGCCATCACCGGCAGGACGGCGCCGTTCATGGTCATCGACACGCTCATCCGGTCGAGCGGGATCCCGTCGAACAGCCGGCGCATGTCGTAGATCGAGTCGATCGCGACGCCCGCCATGCCCACGTCGCCCTGCACGCGCGGGTGGTCGGAGTCGTAGCCGCGGTGGGTGGCCAGGTCGAACGCGACGGACAGGCCCTTCTGCCCGGCGGCCAGGTTGCGCCGGTAGAAGGCGTTGGACTCCTCGGCGGTGGAGAACCCCGCGTACTGGCGGATCGTCCACGGCTGGGTGACGTACATGGCGGGGTACGGTCCGCGCAGGTACGGGGCGACGCCGGGGTAGGTGTCGAGGAAGTCCACCCCGGTCAGGTCGTCGGCGGTGTAGAGGGGCCGGACGGCGATGCCCTCGGGCGTCTCCCAGGGCCGGGCGTCCGGGTCCTCGCCCGTCGCCTCGGCCGCCGCGGCGCGCCACCGTTTGGCGGCCTCGTCGGCGGGGACGGGGGCGCCGAGCTCGACCTCGGAGAAGTCGGGGATCATCAGTTCACTCCCAGATCGGCGAGGGTGGTCTCCAGGACGTCGACGGCGTCGCAGCCCGCGAAGATCCTGGCGTCCACCCCGTCATACGAACCCTTACCCGCGAGCCATACCTTCACCGCGCCCGCGTCCTTGAGCGTGCGGGCGGCGTCGGCGGCCTGCTCCTCGTAGAGCGCGTCGCTGGAGCACAGGCACGCCACGGTCGCGCCGCTGGCGGCGAACTCCTCGGGCGGCCCGGCGACGGTCTCGATCCCGCCCGCCTGGAAGAGGTTGGCGGCGAACGTCGCGCGCGCGGTGTGCACGGCGATCGGGCCCAGCGTCGCCAGGAAGACCTTGGGACGGGACCCGGTGCGCTCGGCGTGCGCGTCGCTGCGGTCGCGCAACGCCTCGAAATCCTGGGCGTACCGCACGACGGGCAGCCCTTTCCCGGACGTCTTCGGGGCGGGGGCGGGGGCGCGCTCGGGCGGTTCCTCGTCCAGGTTGGGGAACTCGCTGACGCCGGTGAGCGGCGCCTTGCGGCGGGCGATGTCCCTGCGGCGGCGCTCCCATGTGGCGGCCAGCCGCTCGGCCACCATGCGCGACTCCAGGGCGGCGGCCATCCCCCCGGCCTTCTCGATCCGGGTGAACCAGTCCCAGGCGGCCTGCGCCAGGTCCTCGGTGAGGCGTTCGACGTACCAGGAGCCGCCCGCCGGGTCGACCACCCGAGCCAGGCTCGCCTCTTCCAACAGGAGCGTCTGGGTGTTGCGGGCGATGCGCCGGGAGAAGTCGTCCGGCAGCCCCAGGCAGGCGTCGAACGGCTGGACGGTGACCGCGTCCGCTCCCCCGACTCCGGCCGCGAACGCCGCGACCGTGGTGCGCAGCATGTTCACCCACGGGTCGCGGCGGGTCATCATCGCCGAGGACGTCACCGCGTGCAGCCGGGCCACGGCCTCCTCGGCGCCGCACACCTGCGCGACCCGCGTCCACAGGCGGCGCGCGGCGCGCAGCTTGGCGATCGACATGAACTGGTCGGCGTTGACGGCCAGCCGGAACTCCAGCTGCTCGAACGCGGCGCCGACGTCGAGCCCCGCGTCGGTGAGGGCGCGCAGGTAGGCGACGGCGGTGGCGACCGCGGCGCCCAGCTCCTCGGCGTCGGCGCCGCCCGCGTCGTGGTAGACGGTGGCGTCGACGGTGATCGCCCGCAGCCGCGGGAAGTCGCGGACGCAGCGCGCCGCCAGCGCCGCCGCGGGCTCCAGCGGGACGGCCTCGCCGGTGCGGGCCGTCACTCCCAGCGGGTCGGCGCCCAGGTTGCCCAGCGCCTCACCGGCCTGGCCGCGTTCGGCGACGAGTTCGAGGAACGCGTCGGCGGCCCGCCCGGTCCGCGCCCGCGCGTCGAGGATTACGGGCGCCAGGTGCAGGTGGACGTCGCGGAGGACCTGCGGCAGCGCGTCGACGGGCAGCCCTTCGTCGCCCAGCGCCAGCCACACGGAGGTGACGCCGTTCTCCAGGTCGGCGAGGATCGCCTGCCGGGTCGTCTCGGGGTCGGGGTGGGCGTGCCGCTGCCGCACGTCCCATCCCGCCAGGCCCTCGCCCTCCGGCCGCACCGTCCGCACGCACGGCGCCAGCCCGGGGCGTCCGGGGACGGCGTCGTCCCTGGTGTAGAGAGGGGCGATCGGCACTCCGTCGTACGTCTCGCGGGTGAGCAAGCCCTCGATCTCACTCAGGGGCGTCTCGTCCGTGGCCGCGCCGGACTTGCGCAGCACCGTTCGGACCATCTCCCGCCACCGGTCCCGCTGGACCGGGGGGAAGACGGCGGCGAGTTCGAGCTCCTCAGGCGGCACCGTCATGCCTGGATCGTAAGCGAGACGCCCGATCACCGATTCGCGCGGGGCCGCCTCTGCGCACCTCCGGACGCCCGGAGCCGCCGCGCCCGCGGCGCCCCGCCGCCGAGGGGACCCCGGAACGCGGCCCGGGCGTGGCGTTGCTAGTGTTCAGCACCGTAGTCACGTCCCCTGTCCGAGGTTCGAGAGAGAAGAGACGCATGTCGAGTGGCAGCCACGCCGGACGGTTGAAGTCGTGGGTCGCGGTGGCCGTGATCCTCGCGGGTTTCGTCGTCGGCGGGGTCGCGATCACGATGGGGCCGAACTGGCCCCTGTTCCTCGCAGGCGCGGCCATCGTGGTGGTCGGCGGCATCATCGCCTTCGCCGTGGACATCATGAGCGACGTGATCGTCGACGAAGGCGGGCGCTGACCGTCCGCCGGCCGACGGGTACCGCCCCCGATGCGCCCGGCACGGGCAGTCGGGGGCGACTGCTTTTCCGGGTGATCTCCCCGCTCGCGGCCGTGCCCCGTCCGCCCAGCGACCATCAAGCGTGACCGCGGTCTTCGGCAAGAACGTCCCAAAGCAGTGTCCTGGACGTGAGCCGGACCGCCCCGCGGGGTGTCAATCCGCCCGCCGCCGCGTACCTTCGAGGTGACGCGGTGCCCTTCGGCACCCGCACGAGGTGGTGGGATGGCCCTCAGATTCGGCGTCGAAGAGGAGTACTTCGTCGTCGCCCCGGACTCCCGCAAGGTCGTCGCGCGCGGCGCCGCCGTGGTGCGGCGGGCGGCGGAGGAGCTGGGCGACCGCGTCTCCACCGAGATGATCGCCTGCCTGGCGGAGGCGAAGACCTCGCCGTGCGACGACCTGGCCAAGCTGGACGAGCAGATCCGCGACATGCGCGCGGTCATGGCCGCGGCCGCCGAGCGGGAGGGCGTGCGGCTGGCGGCGACCGGCACCCCCGTGCTGGGCGACGTGCTGCCGCCGCCGATCAGCGCGGGCGCCCGCTACGCCGACGGGCTGGCCACGTACCGGGCGCTGGACGACGAGCAGTGCATCTGCTCCTGCCACGTCCACGTGGAGATGCCCGACCGGGCGCACGCGGTGCAGGTCAGCAACCATCTGCGGCCGTGGCTGCCGACGCTGATGGCGATGGCGGCCAACTCTCCGTACTGGGCGGGCCGCGACACCGGGTACGCGTGCTGGCGGGTCATGGCCTGGTCGCGCTGGCCGGTGGCGGGTCCCCCGCCGTTCTTCGCGTCGCTGCAGCACTTCGAGGAGCTGGTCGGGACGCTGCTGGGCTGCGGCGCGCTCATGGACGTCGGCACGCTGTTCTGGGACGTGCGGCCGTCGTCGCACCTGCCGACCGTGGAGGTCCGGCTCGGCGACGTGGTGCCGACCACGGAGGAGGCGGTGCTGTTCGCCGCCCTCATCCGGGCACTGGTGCAGGTGTCGCTGACCGCGGTCGAGGAGGGCGCCGTCCCGCCCAACCCGCCGCAGGAGATCTTGCGCGCCGCGTACTGGCTGGCGGCGCGCGACGGGCTGTCCGGCGGCGGCATCGACGCGTTGACCGGACGGCCCGTCCCCCAGCGCCGCCTGGTGGAGGACCTGCTGGCGCACGTGCGGCCCGCACTGCGCGACAGCGGCGACCTGGACCGCGTCACCGCCGGTGTGCGGTCCCTGCTGGAGCACGGCACGGGCGCGGACCGCCAGCGGGCGGCCTACCGCCGGAGGGAGCGGATGTCCGACGTGGTCGACGCGGTGCTCCTCCAGCCGTCCCACCACCCCGTCGCCCCCTAGCTAGCGGCCGCGGTGCGGGCATCGTTCGGGGTGCCCGCTGTTCTGACGGTCGGTCGCGCTCGGGTGCGGCATCCTCCATGGGAGGCGGCGACCGCGTCTTCGCGGTGTGAGCCGAGGCCGCGGTCTTGGGGGGCGTTGCCTCAGAGCCGCTTCAAGGGCGGTGCTTCTCCCGCGGCGGCCCGGGGAAGGGGCGTCCAGGGATGCCGGGGCGCCGCTGCCAGGGCAGCGGGCCGGACGGCGGACGGTAGGCGACGCCCATGGCGTCCAGCCGCGCGTAGTGGGCCTGGTCCATGCGGCGCTGGAAGTCGTCGAAGTCGCGCTCGTCCGGAGGGGGCAGGTGGGACCAGGCCACTTCGGCGAACGCGGCGAGGCGGGGGAAGACCTGGTAGTCGACGCGCTGCTGCGAGTCGGCCGCCTCGGTCCACATGTTGGCCTGGGTGCCGATCACGCGCGCGGCGTGCTCGGTGCCCGCCAGTTCGGGCGGCACGGGTTCGAAGCGGTACACGTCGCGCAGCGTGCGGACCCAGCCGAACGGCACCGGCTCGTCGTCCCCGTCGGCCTGGCGGTGGTCGAGGTAGACGTGCTGCATGGGGCACATGACCACGTCGTGGCCCGCCCGGGCGGCGGCGATGCCGCCCGCGTACCCCCGCCAGGACGCCACGGCCGCGCCGTCGGCGAGGCCGCCTTCGAGGATCTCGTCCCAGCCGATGAGGCGCCGTCCCCGCTCGGTGAGCCAGCGGTCGAAGTGGCGGATGAACCAGGACTGCAGCTCCGCCTCGTCCCGCAGCCCTTCCGCGCGGATGCGGGCCTGCGCGGCCGCCGACGCCCGCCACTGGTCCTTGGGACACTCGTCGCCGCCGATGTGCACGAACCGGCCGGGGAAGACGTCCAGCACTTCGGTGAGGACGTCCTCGTAGAAGCGCAGGGTGTGGTCGGTGGGCGCGAGCACGTTGGGGCTGACGCCCCAGTCGGTCTTCACCTCCAGGCTCGCCGTGTCCACGACGTCGGCGTTGCCCAGCTCCGGGTAGGCGGCGATGGCGGCCTGCGAGTGCCCGGGGATGTCGATCTCGGGGACGACGGTGATGTGCCTGGCGGCGGCGTAGGCGACGATTTCGCGGAGGTCGTCCTGGGTGTAGAAGCCGCCGTGCGGCCGCTCGTCCCAGATCGGCGGGTCGCCCCACCCCAGTCCGGTGCGCCGCCGCCACGCCCCCACCTCGGTGAGCCTGGGCCACCGCTTGATCTCCACCCGCCAGCCCTGGTCGTCGGTCAGGTGCAGGTGCAGGACGTTCAGTTTGTGCGCGGCCATCAGGTCGAGGTAGCGCAGCACCCCGTCCTTGGGCATGAAGTGGCGCGCCACGTCCAGCAGCAGTCCGCGCCAGCCGAATCGCGGCTCGTCCTCGATCGTCAGGTACGGCAGGGTGGGGGGCTCCGGGCGGACCGGGGCGCGGCGGTACGCGTCCGGCCCCTGAAGCTGGCGGAGGGTCTGCCGCCCCCAGAAGACCCCGGCCTCGCCGCCGCCCGTGATGCTCACTCCGTCGGGACCGACCGTCAGCCGGTATCCCTCGGGCGGCAGCGCCGGATCGATCTCGACCCGCGGCTCGCCCTTCAGGGGCCCCGACCCGCCGGTCACCCGGAGGCGGCGCGGAGCCGGGACAAGATGGACATCCGTCACGAGATCATCATGCCCGCCGCTCTCGCCCGCGACCTACCCGGGCCGCGAGCCACCCGGTCGTCCGGCGGCATGCACTTGTGGGTGCGGCTGCCGGACGGTGCGAACGATCGGCGACGGCGGCCCGGCGGTTCCGCGGAGGCCGCCGTCCTCCGACGCCCAGCGGCCCTTCTCGGCGGTCGCGATCGGCGGTCTCATCTTTCGGCTCCTAGGCGCCTCGCCTGTGTTCCTCGCCTTCGTCACCGCTCCCAGAGCGGCATGCCAGACGTCAGCGACCATGCGCGGACCGCCGCTCGGCGACCTCGGTGCAGGGCGGGGGCGGGGCGACCGCTCGGAGCGGCGGGTCAGCGGACGAAGGCCAAGGCGGTTCCCGAAGCGATCACCGCGGTCATGACCATGATGATCACGGGGGTCGACAGGGAGCGCCCCCGGTGCGGCGGCTCGGCGCGCTGAACGGGCCGGCGGGCCGCCGGGGCCGGCGAGGGCGCCGGGCTTTCGGCCGCGGCGGGTGGAGCCTCTGGACGAGGCCGCCGCGGAGTCGCGGACGGTGCCGCGGGGGCGGGAGCGGGCGACGACTGCGGCTGCCTCGGGGTCGGCGGGGGCGCCGCCGCCGGTGGGCGTGTCGGGCCTGGTGGCGGCGGGGGCGGTGCGGGAGGAGGCGGCTCCGGCTGCTGCGGAACCACGGGCGGCCGCGGAGGCCGCGGCTTGGGCGGCTCTTCCGGCTCGGGTGCCTCGGGAGGCGGCGCGCAGGCCCACATGCCGATGCCGACCTGCACGCTCACCCCGCCCACCTGGACGCAGACACCGATCCCTGAGGGGTCGTCCTGCGGTCGCGCACGCCGGACGTGCGCCGCGACGGGGATGGAGACGACGGTCTCGGGCGGGCGCTGGGACGGCGGACGCCGCGCATGCGCCGTGTCCACACGGCGGCCTGGGTCACCGGCGTGCTCCGCGCGGGCGTCGGCGGCGGACGACAGGGCCGCGAGCGTCCCGGCCAGCAGGATCGCGACGGCGCGCACGGTCAGCCGCCTCCCTGGATGCGGTCAAGCTCGGGCAGCAGATCGGTGTACGCGTCGGGGGGCACCGCCAGGCCGCCAGCGAAGGCGTGCTGGATGTCGAACGCCAGGTAGACCCCGAAGCCCAGCAGCGCGGCCATCAGGGCCAGCGGCACGATCGTCATGCCGCGCGGACGGGCGCCGGCGAGGAAGGGGAAGAGCAGGACGGCGAGGCCGGTGCCCGCCGTGGCGATCAGCAGGCCCGGCGGCGGCGCGGCCTTGGCGTCCATCGCGCGCTGGCGGCGGGCGGCGGCGATCTCCTCGAGGCGGTCGGCCAGGGCGTCGCGGTCGTCCTTCGCCTCCTCGTCGGCGGCGGGCAGCGCCGCCACCTGGCGCCGCAGGGCTTCCAGGCGCCGCCAGCCGTCCGGGCTGAGCCGTCCGTCGGCCATCATCCGCCACTCGGGGCCGCGGACCAGGTCGACGTATTCGCGCAGTCCGGCCTGGATCCGCGCGGCGTCCGGGGCGGGCAGCCGGGTGGAGGCCCAGAAGGCCTCCGCGACCGCCTGGCTCTCGACGTAGGTGTTGGCGCGCGCCGCGTCGCTGGTCGTCCAGGGCACGACGACGGCCATGGCGAACGCCAGCAGGAACAGCGCCGACAGCATGGCGCCGGTGTGCCCTCCGGTGGCGCCGTCGGGGGAGTCGTCGTCGGTGGCCCGTTCCGCCTTCCGGAACAACAAAGCCGCGATCATCACCACGCCGATCGCGCAGGCCGCGGCCGCGCCGTAGAAGAGCATCCCCGTCTCCCGAGATCCGTCCCCGAGCCGACTGGTCCATGACCTTGGGCGACCTTCCTATCACTCTCGGTGCGACGCCGATGAGACGTGAGAGCGCCGGTAATGACTGGCGCGTCGGAAAGTGATTTCTCTGCCTTGAGTGACAGCAGACCATGGTCGCCCCTCGGCCAGACGGCGCCGCGAGCCGGATCGAACGGTCCCCCCAAGCCGACGAAACACGCCGCGACCAGCACGAATGGATCGTCCGCAAACGGGTAGCGGGAGCGTCCGAGACGAGCGCGAACCGGGAGCGCATCATGATCAGCGGAGAAGAGGCGCGCGCGGCCGCCGAGGCCGGCACCGCCGACAAGGCGCCCGCACAGAAGAAGACCACCGCACCCCCGACCGCCGCTCCGGAGCCCACGCTGATGGCGGGCTCACCCGGCGAGCCGCGGGGGCAGCGTCCAGAAGAGTTCAATCCGGACGACTTCGAATGAGCCGCCCCGCGGGGGCGGGGGGCCGCGACGCCCGCACCCTGGGCGGCGTCACCGTCAGTTGATCTTTGTCCACAAACGGTGATTTGTCACGACTGAATCCTGACAAGGGTAGGGAAAAATTGTAAGGATCGCGTCACTTCACGCGGCTGACCTGCGGCGATATGGTCGAAGTCCCTCTCCTCACCCAGGGGTTTCGGCCCTTTCGCCCCCGGCCGTGACCCTGCGGCGATCCACGATGAGGGGACCGAGGCCGCCGGGCCCTAGGGGAAAGCCACTCCCCTTGCACCGCCCCGGGCCCGGCCGCCTCTCCCCAGAGAGATGGCGTTTGGTGCCGAACGGGGGCGCAGGCATGAACGACGTCCACGGCGGCGGCCCGTCGCCGCCCGGGGACTCGCACGTGTTCCGGCTTCACGTGATGCTGAGCACGCTGCCCACGCCCGGCGGGACGGTGCCGCTGGCGCTGCTCGACGATCCCGATCGCACGCCCGTCCCGGACGCGCACGGCGGCGAGCCGACCAGCGCCCTGCTCGCCGCGTGCCTGCGGGGCGGTCTCGGCCTGGCCACAGACGCCCCCGACCTGCATGTGCCGCTCGCTCCGGGCTGGGCGGCGACGCTCGACCGCGACGGCGCCTTCACCGTCCGATCGCCGCTCGACCGGCCGGATCGCCCGTTCTGCCGCGTCGAGGGCGTCGGTGCGCCGCCCGGCTGGGCCGAGCGCGCCGCCGCGCTGGGGTACGTCCTGGTGTTCGCCGGGAGGGTCGGCGTCGCCGACGCCCCCGGCGACCTCCAGGACCGGCTGCACGGCGCCGCCGCCGAGGGCATGCTCGCGGCGGGCATCGTGCCGTTCCGTCCCGCCTCCTGACCTTCAGGGGCGCCGCTCACTGGCCCCCGGAGGCCAGCAACCGCTCGAACGGCACCGGATGCGCGTACGGGTCCGCGTCCGCTGCGTCGCGGCGGGCCGCCGCGGGGGCGCGGGCGGCGACCAGCGAGGCGAGCTCGGCCCCCGCCCGGGCGACGCGCTCGGAGAGCCCGTCCACGCCGCCGGACCGTCCGGAGCCCCAGTCCTCCGCGGCCGCGTAGACGGCCGTCGGCGCGACCACGGCCCGCATGTAGGCGAACATCGGGCGGACGGCGTGCTCCAACACCAGGGAGTGGCGCGCCGTGCCGCCGGTGGCCCCGATCAGCACCGGCATGCCGTCCAGGGAGCCGCGCTCCAGCACGTCGAAGAACGTCTTGAACAGGCCGCTGTAGGAGGCGTTGAAGACGGGCGTGACGGCCACCAGTCCGTCGGCGCCGACCACCGTATCGACGGCGTCGCGCAGCGCCCCCGCGGTGAACCCGGTCAGCATGGCGTCCACCATCTGGTGCGCGTGGTCGCGCAGGTCCACCGCGACGGCCTCGGCCTCGACGCCGCGGCCCCGCAGCGCGTCGACGGCGGCGGACGCCAGCCGGTCCGCCAGCAGCCGGGTCGACGAGGGCTGCCCCAGCCCGGCCGACACGACCGCGATCGTCCTCCCGTCGGCGGTCTCCCCTTCCACGTCCTTCGCTTCCGAGGTCATCGCGCGGCCTCGCCTTCCTCCGCCTTGGCGCGGGCGGCGGCGACGAGGGCCGCGTGCGTGGGCGCCTCGGGGACGTGCGCGGGGCGCAGCGCGGCGAACTCCTTGCGCAGCACCGGGATGACCTCCTCACCCAGGATGTCCATCTGCTCCAGGACGGTCTTGAGGGGCAGGCCCGCGTGGTCCATGAGGAACAGCTGCCGCTGATAGTCGCCGAAGTGCTCGCGGAACTGCAGCGTCCGGTCGATCACCTGCTGCGGGCTGCCGACGGTGAGCGGCGTCTGGGCCATGAACTCCTCCAGCGACGGCCCGTGCCCGTACACGGGGGCGTTGTCGAAGTACGGCCGGAACTCCCGTATCGCGTCCTGGGAGTTCTTGCGCATGAACACCTGGCCGCCCAGGCCGACGATCGCCTGGTCGGCGCTGCCGTGCCCGTAGTACTCGTAGCGCTCCCGGTACAAGCCGATCAGGCGCTGGAAGTGCTCCTTGGGCCAAAAGATGTTGTTGGCGAAGAATCCGTCGCCGTAGTACGCGGCCTGCTCGGCGATCTCCGGGCTGCGGATGGACCCGTGCCAGACGAACGGCGGGACCCCGTCCAGCGGCCGCGGCGTCGAGGTGAACCCCTGCAGCGGGGTGCGGAACCGGCCCTCCCAGTCGACCACGTCCTCGCGCCACAGCCGGCGCAGCAGGTGGTAGTTCTCGATCGCCAGCGGGATGCCGTCCCGGATGTCCTTGCCGAACCACGGGTACACCGGGGCGGTGTTGCCGCGGCCGAGCATCAGGTCGACGCGGCCGTCGGCCAGGTGCTGCAGCATGGCGTAGTCTTCGGCGATCTTCACCGGGTCGTTGGTGGTGATCAGCGTGGTGGCGGTCGACAGGATGAGCCGCTCGGTGCGCGCCGCGATGTAGCCCAGCATCGTGGTCGGGGACGAGGGCACGAACGGCGGATTGTGGTGCTCGCCGGTGGCGAACACGTCCAGCCCGATCTCCTCGGCCTTCAGCGCGATCGTCACCATCGCCTTGATCCGCTCGCGCTCGGTCGGCGTCCGGCCGGTGGTGGGGTCGGGGGTGACGTCGCCGACGCTGAAGATCCCGAACTGCATGACCCGACCTCTCCCAATTTTGTAGAAGTTTCAACTATTCTACCGGACCGCTTCCGCGTCCCGACTTTCCATGATCTTCTCCATGATCTCCGCCTCCGGGATGAACCTGGAGGCGCGCCGGCGCGTACCACGAGGCGAACGGTACGGCGACCGACCGGGGATGTCGCCGCCACGCTGGAAGGGGGTGGCCGGGTGGACCTGCCGGACCTCGGCCGTCCACCCGGCCCGTCGCCCTCTCCGACCGCGTCCGAGGGCCGGCGGGCCGAGCGTCGCGCCCGCCCTTCCGAGACGTAGGCGCCGGCTCAGGCCCCCCTGTGAGGCACTTCCGGGAGGGAGCGCGCCGACCGTCCGCATATCGGCGGAGCCATGCATGCGAGGCGCCACTAGGGTCGCCGCATGGTCACCTTTGTTGATCCTCCGCCTGAACCGGACCCGACGCT
Source organism: Actinomadura rubrobrunea NBRC 15275 (assembly GCF_001552235.1). Classification (NCBI taxonomy): domain Bacteria; kingdom Bacillati; phylum Actinomycetota; class Actinomycetes; order Streptosporangiales; family Thermomonosporaceae; genus Actinomadura; species Actinomadura viridilutea. The sequence goes on from NZ_BCQU01000013.1 coordinate 82,855, forward strand.
GACCGATCCCCGCGTCCTGCTCGAGGGCTATCTCGACTACTACCGGGACGCGGTGCTGCGAAAACTCGACGGGCTTTCGGACGAGCAGCTGCGCACCGCGTTCCTGCCGTCCGGCTGGACCCCGCTGGAGCTGCTCAAGCACTTGGCGTTCGTGGAGACGCGCTGGCTGCGCTGGGGGTTCGCGGCCGAGCCCGTCCCGGAGCCGTGGGGCGACCGTTCGCCCGCCGCCCCGGGCCCCGAGGGCCGCTGGCATGTCGCCGACGATGAGAGCGTCGACGACGTACGAGCGCTGTTCCTGGACGCCTGCGAGCGCTCCCGCCGCATCGTGGCGGAAGCTCGACTGGACGACGTCGCGCGCACGGGCGGGCGCTTCGACGGCTCGCAGCCGCCGCCCTCGCTGATCTGGATCCTGTTCCACCTGCTGCAGGAGTACGCGCGGCACGTCGGCCATCTGGACGTGGTGCGCGAGCTGGCCGACGGGGTCGTCGGCAAATGACGCTCCCGGGGGCCGCCGGGCGCCGCCCCTCAGGGGAGCGGCCGCCGCTCCTGGATGACCGGGCGGCCCCTCGGGGGCGGGCGCCGCCGAAGGCGGGCTCAGGCGTCCTCGAGGACTGCCTGGATCTCCAACCCGACGGCGATGGAGTCGCCGAGGACGACCTTGTCGCCCTGCAGCGGGATGTTGAACTCGATGCCGAAGTCGCTGCGGCTGATCGAGGTGGTGGCGGTGAACCCGGCGCGGGTGCCGCCCCAGGGGTCGGTGGACACGCCGTGGTACTCGGTCAGCAGCCGGACCGGCCGGGTGACGCCCTTGATGGTCAGGTCGCCGTCGACGTGGTAGCGCGGCACGCGGGCGCGCCGCCCGATGAGGGCGCGCTCGGCGTGGGTGCTGACGAACGTCATCGACGGGAACCTCGCGACGTCGAGGATGTCGGCCGAGCGCACGTGCGCGTCGCGCTCGGCGTTGCGGGTGTCCACGGACGCCATGGCGATCTCGGCGGCGGCGGTCGAGGCGAGCGGGTCCTCGCGGACCAGGATCTCGCCCGTGAACTCGGTGAAGCTGCCGCGCACCGTGGTCATGAGATGCCGGACCGCGAAGGTCACCTCCGAGTGCGCCGGATCGATGGTCCACCGCCCGGCGACCAGATCCGGCATTCCCGTCTCCGAAACCACAAACTCCCCCAGAAGTCAACAGTCGGGTCGGAGGTGGTGAATCTACCGCAAACGCCACGCGGTCGCCCCATCGCGGTCCGCGAACCCCCCGCGAATCCCCCTGCTCAGACGCCTGCGCGCCGCGACGGGCGGCGCCGCGGTGGCCGTCCGCCGAACGCGGGAATGACCTGCTCGTGATCGGCGAACACGTGCTGGTCGGCTTCGCCCCGGACGCCGGCGGCCGCGAGGCCCTCGCCCTGGCCCGCGCGGTCGTGGCGCGCACCGGCGGGCGCCTGACCGTGGCCGCCGTCCACCCGCCGGACCGCCCCGCCGCCGCGGGCGAGGCCCAGGCGTCCCTGAGGCAGGCCGCCGCGCTGCTGGACGACCAGCCCGCCGAGTTCGCCGCCCACGAGAGCCGCGGCGTCGGGCGAGGGCTGTCGGTCCTGGCCAGCAGGGCGGGCGCCGACCTCATCGTCATCGGCTCCCGCGCCGGTGGCGCCCGCGGCCGCATCGCGATCGGCAGCACCGGCGACCACCTGCTGCACTCGGCCACGGAGGCGGTGATGCTCGCTCCCGCCGGCTACGAGCGCCGCGAGGACCTCGACCGCATCACCGTCGCCTACGTCCGCCGCCCCCAGTGCGACGAGGCCGTGCAGCGCGCCGCGCAGGCCGCCGCCGCCCTCGGCGTCGCGCTCCGGCTGCTCACCCTCGCCGTCGGCGACGACCAGACCGAACGGCTGCGCGACGACCTGGCCCTCGCGGTGCGGCTGGCCCACGACTCCGCCGCCCTGGACGCCGAGGCGGTCGAGACCGAGCTGGGCGAGGGCGACGACATCGAGGACGCCCTGCACTCCGTCGACTGGAGCGGCACCGAACTCCTGGTCTGCGCCAGCAGCGAGGACGCCGCCGCCCACCGCGTGTTCCTCGGCGAGAACGCGCTGAAGATGCTGCGGGCCGCGCCGTGCCCCGTCGCGGTCCTCCCCCGGGGGTACACGTGACCTGACGGCCGACCCTCACGCCGCCCGATCATGAACCATTAGTCCGCTTCACCCCTTTTTTCCTGGTTTCACTTGCCCCTCGCTTTTACCTTCGCTACATTCCTCCGAGACCAGAACGTGACCTTGACATCCGAGGTGACGTGTCGACCGGGCGGGGCGCGTGCGCCCTGACCCGTCAGCCGACCAGGCCGGCGGCACAGGGAGCGTCATGGACCCCGTGGGCGAGAAGCTGCTCGAGATCGCGAAGGACGAGCTCGGATACGCCGAGAAGGGCGGCGGCTACACCAAGTACGGCGACTGGTACGCCCAGAACATCGAGGACGGCGACCCCTACTTCGCGACCGCGCCGTGGTGCGACATGTTCCTGGCCTGGGCCGCCGACAAGGCCGGGGTCGCCGACCAGGCGGGCCGGTTCGCCTCCACCGTCGAGCACGCCGAGTGGTTCAAGAAGCACGGCGCCTGGGGCACCGCCCCCGAACCGGGCGCCCTGGTCTTCTTCGACTGGAGCGGCTCGGGCGACATCGACCGGATCGACCATGTGGGCCTGGTGGAGAAGGTCGACGGCGACACCCTGCACACGATCGAGGCCAACGCCGACGGCTACAAGCTCATGCGCAAGACCCGCGATATGGACACCGTCGTCGGTTTCGGCTTCCCCGGCAAGGTCAAGGCCGAGAAGAAGTACACCCCCAAGCACGCCGCTCCCCCGCCGTCCCTCGGACAGCTCACCGACTCCCCCGCCGCACCCCGGACGGAGACGCGCAAGCACGACCTCTTCGGCCTCGATCAGCACCTCGTGGCCCAGGACACGGTGCTGGGCGGCATTCTGGCCTTCGCCCTGTGCGGAACGCTCGCCCTGGCCGCCGGACGCGCCGTGGCCGCCAAGGCCCCCTCGTCGTCTCCCGTGCGCTTCCGCAAGCGCGGCAAGCACCACCGCTCCGCGGCCCCCGTCGCCCTGCCCCCGGACATCACCCCGGCGGACCTGGACGCCGCGGACGCGGGCACCGTCGTCATGCCCGCCCTGTCGGCCGCGGCCGCCCAGGAGGCCGAGGACCGCGAGTTCTGGGGCCGCATCGCCCACCTGCGAGAGGACGAGGAGCTCGCGTTCTGGAGCTCCCTGCACCACGAGGTGTCCCGCGCCGACGATTACGCAAGCGCCCGCAGTTTCCGCTAAAGTAATCACTGCGCGCCGGGGGAAACCCGGAAAGCACGCGGACGTGGCTCAGTTGGTAGAGCATCACCTTGCCAAGGTGAGGGTCGCGGGTTCGAATCCCGTCGTCCGCTCTGAGAGGCCCTGTATACGGCCGGGCCGTCTCCCCGGTGGAGTGGCCGAGAGGCGAGGCAACGGCCTGCAAAGCCGTGTACACGGGTTCGAATCCCGTCTCCACCTCAACCGCGTGTCGAGGTCGGCGCGGGCTCGGGCGATTAGCTCAGTGGGAGAGCGCTACCTTGACACGGTAGAGGTCACTGGTTCGATCCCAGTATCGCCCACCATGCGGTGCTCCGGGCGGAGATTCCTCGCCCGCCTCCTGTGATCTAAGCGACGATCTTCCCGACGGATCCAGCGGCTGGCCGTTCGCGTCAGCGATTCGCCGATTCCCCTCACTTCCGCGAGGTCGACGGTCCAGATCTGCAGGCACCGGGCCCGCGAGCGCCATGGCCACGAGATCGGGATCGGCCCGCCCGCCAGTGAGCGCGATCACAGTGCCGCCGGCCCGCCGAGCGCATGGACGACAGCGGTCAGCAGACCGTTCGCGATCGGCCGTTCCCCGTGCACGGCGGCCGGGTCACTGGAGGCTCGAGGACCCGCTTCCAGAGCGGGCAATGAGCGGTCGGTCACCGTCCCTGTCCCCGTGGTCCCCTGTCCCCGTCGTCCTCGGCGAGGGCGGCGGCCTGCTCCAGGCCGAGGTCCCGGCCACGCGCCGACAGCTCGGCGAACGCTTCGTCGCCGAGCGCGTCACGGCAGCGGGCCGAGACGCGGTCGACGTCCCCGCGTTCGGCAGGCGGCAGCGGTGCGCCCGCGGCCTCACGGGCGGCGGCGGCCGCGCCGAGCAGCCGCGCCGCGCGCTCGTGCCGTCCGACGAGCGACAGCGCTCCCGCGACGCCCTCCAGCGCCAAAGCGACCGCGCGCGGATCATCCGTCGCGCGCGCCGCCTCCAGCCCCTCCCGATGCAGGGCCAGGGCGGCGGCGCCGTCGCCGCGCTGCTCGGCGACGAACCCGAGCTCGGCCAAGATCAGCGCCTCGCCGTGTCCGCCGCTCAGCCGCCTGCACCACTCCAGCCACCGGCGCAGGTGCCGCTCGGCCGCGTCCAGCCGTCCCTCGCGCCGCGCGCCCAACGCCAGCCCCACCTCGGCGAACTGCTCGCCGTACGTGTACCCGTGCTCGGCGGCCAGCCGCATCGCCCGCTCGTGCAACTCCCGCGCCTCGGCGTACCTGCCCAACAACAATGCGATACGCCCGAGGCCCGACATGGAGGCGGACGCCTCGGTCCACAGACCGAGCGTCTCGGCGATCCGCAGCCCCTCGCGGTGCAGGCGGGACGCCGCCTCGTAGTCGCCGCGCACCTCGGCGAGCACCGCCAACGTCCCTGTGGCCTTGAGCCGTCCCCAGCCGTCGCCCATCTCACGGAACAGGGCGGCGCTCTCCTCCCCGTACCGGCGGGCCGTGTCGAGATCACCGCGCAGTCTCAGGGGCGCGGCCAGCGCGGCGAGGGCGGCCGCGGTGCCCCAGCGGTCGGCGAGCGCGCGGAACTCCGCCAGCGCCCGGTCGAGCCGCCGCACGCTGCCGTCCGGGTCGCCGTACCCGATGCTCACGAACCCGAGGAACCACCGCGCGGCGGCCCGGGCGCGCGGGTCGTCGATCCGGTCGGCCAGTTCGTCGAAGAGGTCGACCGGCTGGACGGGGTCCCCGGCGCACAGGGCGAACCCCGCGTGCCAGGCCGCGGCGCGAGTGCGTTCGGGCCCGGCGCCGTCGTCCGGAACCGCCAGCGCGGCGGCGAACGCCTTCTCGGCCTCGCCGAGCCTCCCGCGCAGGTACCAGTACCAGGCCAGGGCGTTCGCCAGGCGGAGAGCGGGCTCGGCGGCGCCCCGCTTGACGGCGGTGTCCAGGGCGGTGTGCAGGTTGGCCGCCTCGGCGTCGAGCAGTTCCAGCCAGCGCCGCTGATCCGGGCCGCGCAGGTGCGCTTCGGCCCGTTCGGCGAACCTCACCTGGTGACGGAGGTGCCGGTCCTTCACGGCGGCCTCTTCGCCCGACTCGCGCAACCATTCGGCGCAGTACGCGGCCAGCGACTCGGGCAGCCGGTAGCGGCGCGCGCCGGCCGTGTCGGTCGCCGCCACCAGGCACCGGTCGACCAGCCGGGCGACCAAGTCGAGGACGTCGGTCCGGTCGACGCCGTCCCCGGAGCACACCTCTTCCGCGGACTCCAGGGTGAAGCCGCCGCTGAAGACCGCCAGCCTGCGCAGCACCGCGCGCTCCTGGCCGTTCAGCAGGTCCCGGCTCCAGTCGAACGCGGCGCGCAGCGTGCGCTGCCGGGCGGGCGCGTCGCGGCGGCCCGCCGTGAGCACCGCGAACCGATCCTCCAGACGGGCGGCCAGCTCGTGCACGCCGAGCGCGCGCACCCGCGTGGCGGCCAGTTCCAGCGCCAGCGGCAGGCCGTCCAGGCTGCGGCAGATCGCGGTGACCGCCGCAACGTTGGTCTCGTCGAGGGTGAAGTCGGGGGCGGCGGCGGTGGCGCGTTCCACGAGCAGGGCCACCGCCGTGGCCCGGAGGGCCTCGGCGGGATCGGCGGCCGCGCGGTCCGGCAGGGTCAGCGGCGGCACGGTCCACAGCCGTTCGCCCGCGATGCCCAAGGGTTCCCGGCTGGTCGCCAGCACCCGCACCCCTGGCGCGGCCTTGAGCAGCGTGTCGACCAGCCGCGCGGCGTGGCCGATGACGTGCTCGCAGTTGTCGAGCACGAGCAGCAGCCGCCGGGTGCGCAGCGCGTCCGCGAGCCGCCGGGCCGGCGACGACGGCCGACCGGCGGCGATGATCTCGTCCCGCACGCCGAGCGCGGTGGCCACGACGTCGACGACCGAGCGGCGGGCCCGCTCCCCTGCCCCGTCGTCGTTCTCCGGCTCCATCGGGGCCAGCTCGGCGAGCCACACCCCGTCGGGGTAGTCGTCCCGCCCGGTCGCGGCCGCCCGCTCGGCCACCGCCAGCGCGAGCCGGGTCTTGCCGACGCCCGCCATCCCGTTCAGCGTGACCAGGCGCCCCTCCTTCAGCAGGGCGGACACCCGTTCGATGGCGGCGTCCCTGCCGACCAGCGAGCTCACTGGGGACGGCAGGTTGGTCAGCGGCCGCGCGGCGGCGGTCGTCCGGCCCTGTGGGCGGGGCTGCGTCGGGTGGTCCTCCAGGATCGACTGCCGCAAGGCCGCCAGCTCGGCGCTCGGCTCCAGGCCGAGTTCTTCGGCCAGCCGCAGGCGCAGCCGGTCGTAGACGGCGAGCGCCTCGCCGCGCCTGCCGACCCCGTACAGGGCGCGCATGTGCGCCGCGTGCAGCCGTTCCCGCAGCGGATGCCGTTCGAGCAGGCCGGCCAGTTCGCCCACCAGCGGGCCGTGCTCGCCGAGCGCCAGCATCGCCTCGGCGCGGTCCTCCACGGCGGTCAGCCGCGCCTCCTCCAGCCGGGTGATGACGGGGCGGGCGAAGTCGGCGTCGGCCAGGTCGGCCAGCACCGGTCCCCGCCACAGGGCGAGCGCGTCGCGAAGCAGGGCCAGCCGGGCCTGCGGGGCGTCGGCCCGGCGGGCCTCGCCCAAGAGCCGCTCGAAGCGCCGCGCGTCCACGTCGTCGGCGGCCACGTCCAGCGCGTAGCCGGGCGGCCGGGAGGCCACGAGCGAGCCCGCGCCCGCCTCCCCGTGTTCGAGCGCGCGGCGCAGCTGCCACACGGTCGTGTGCAAGGCCCGAGCGGGGTTGCGGGGCGGCGCGTCGCCCCACAGGTCTTCAATGAGCCGGTCGGCGGAGACCGGAGCGCCCTCGTGCGCCAGCAGGTCGGCCAGCAGCAGGCGCACCTTGCGCCCCGGCACCGTGACCGGGCGGTCGCCCGCCGTCCACACGGCCAGGGCCCCCAGGATGCCGAAGCGCACACGGTCAACGATATCGGCGCCCGATCGCTCCGCGGCGTCGCGCTCTCATGACGGGTGGAGGGTTTGAGAGCCCGTTCTGACCGGTTCGAGAGACCGCCCGCCGACCCTGGGAGCCGACACGTCCTTGTTCTGATCGGCAACGTGACAGGAGAGGAGAGGGTGCACGCGACCTCGGAGCAGCGCGCCCCGGTGACCGTGATCGGCCTCGGCTCGATGGGCACGGCGCTGGCCCGGGCGTTCCTCAGGGCCGGCCATCCGACCACGGTGTGGAACCGCACCCCGGAGAAGGCGGACGGGCTGGTGGCGGAGGGCGCGGTCCGAGCGGCGACCGTGGCCGAGGCCGCCTCCGCCGCCGAGCTGATCGTGATCTGCGTGCTCGACCACCGTGCGGTCCGCGCGATCCTGGACGCGGCGGGCGACGCCCTGGCGGGGCGGGTGGTCGTCAACCTGACGTCCAGCACTCCGGAGGAGGCGCGGCAGGCCGCGGCACGGGCCGCGGAGCGGGGCGTCCGCTACCTCGACGGCGCGATCATGGCGGTGCCGACGATGATCGGAAGCGAGCGGGCGCTCATCTTCTACGGCGGCCC